>CAYXWE010000243.1:0-6192 GCA_964468145.1 uncultured Pleurocapsa sp. | reverse complement strand
AATGTAACCGACGCTATGTTTTGCCTGGGGGGAACAATTATCTGTTTCTACTTGCTGTTTCAACCCAAGATGGCGACTATCGCCGACATATCCAGTTCCATTTTAGGTTTATTTTATGCGGGTTATCTGCCCACATTTTGGGTGCGCTTGCGAGTTAGTCTGCCCGATGTCAATAATGCGAGCAATTTGCCATTTAATGGCTATTGGCCCGAATCTTGGCTCGATCCTAGTCAGTTTCCCCGCGCTCTTACCCTAACTTTTTTGGTAATGGCTTGTATTTGGGCGGCAGATATCGGCGCGTATACTATGGGAAAAAGTTTTGGTCGCACTAGACTTTCAGACATTAGCCCCAAAAAGACTGTAGAGGGAGCGATCTTTGGCGTATTAGGCAGCCTCATCGTAGCAGAATTGGGTGCGTGGTATTTTCATTTTCCTGCTTGGCAAGTTAGTGGCGTGATGTTAGGGACTCTTATCGGTATTACTAGTTTGCTGGGAGATCTCACCGAATCGATGATGAAACGAGATGCTGGGGTAAAAGATTCTGGACAACTCATACCAGGACACGGAGGCATTTTAGACCGTACCGATAGCTATGTTTTTACTGCTCCTTTGGTCTACTATTTTTTTACTTTGTTGTTGCCCTTGTTATCTACTTCGTCTTCTTAGCTTAAAATATAAATCTATATAGATAGCAATAGAAAGATAATAAAAGGGATGCCATTAATTACCACTGGAAAATCATTTATTCGCGCTTTAGAAAAAAATGGTGCTTTGGGCTTGTATATGCCCTTAGAAGGAGGCGCAGAAGGACGATATCAAAGACGTTTGCGAGCTTATGGCTACCACACGATCAATATTACCGCTAGAGGTTTAGGAGATCCAGCAGCCTACTTGACTAGAATACACGGGGTGCGTCCTCCTCATCTAGGGAAAAAGACTATCGGACAAGATGCTTGCGTGGGCGATACTTATTTTATTCCGCCTATTGCTACTTACGAACTAGGCGCATTACCAAAAGGTGCTAAAGGATTAGCATTGTGGATTATTGAAGGGCAAATTTTATCTAGCCAAGAAATACGATATTTAGTAAATTTAACTAAAGAAGAACCAAAAATCAAAGTGGTTCTAGAGTTAGGTGGCGATCGCTATGTCAATTGGAAACCTTTAGCGGATACCTTGGCAGCAGCGTAACCGACAATTTGTATTGTCGCCACTTTAATGCTCAATGCCTAAATAATTCAAAGCAGTAAATATTTTGTAGGATAAAGGTAATTGTAAGGTAGTAATAAAAGGGGTGGTATCGGTGTCAGAAAAAAATATGGAAGATCTGCTGGCTCAGTTAAAAGCAGAATTTGAGCCAAAAAGAGAATCAAAAAGCGATCGCTCGTCTGTCAAAAAAGTCAAGCAACCACCCCAAAATGCTGCCGAATCTGCTTCGATGGAAAAGATGTTGGACGAACTGAGATCCGATATTGAATCTGCTAGGAGTGGCTCTAGTTCGACATCAGCCCCCAAAAAGCAAACTCCTAATAATTCTCAGGCTAGTAAAGTTAAGCACAATAAAGGCGATCGCAAATACAGCGAACGTCTTAAAATATTAATCGAGCAAGATTATCAGATGCAGGCTCGCAAACGAGAAGCTAAGTTTGCGGACATAAGAAGAAAAGAACAAGCCAAAATTGCCGAACAAAAACGCCGTCAACAAGAGTTAATAGAAGCGCAACGGCGAGAAGAATTACGAGAGCGCAGGCGCAAAGAGGTAATGCGAGAAAAAGCACAACAATGGCTAAAAAAACTCAATTACAAATCGGAAGAAGGTAAATGGTTTGAAGAGTTTTCCTATTCCTATGAAGATAAACTCCAGGCTGCGATCGACTATCTCGAAGCGATGCGGGAAACAGGATTATAAGTAGTCGTGCAAAATTAAGTTGGTAGTATTTGTAGCAAGTATTTAACTATTCTAAGAATTTCCGAGGAAGTTTTGGCGACTTATAGGTCATTCCCAGAAGCCCGCACCTTATCCCGTAGGATAGGTGCTGGATAAGTCGCCGAGTTAAGCTTCTTCCTGTCTGGCTAATAAAACAGGACAAGGAGCTTTTATCCGAATATAGTCAGATAAAGAACTACCCAACAAACGTTCGATATCGGGTAAGTTTTTGGCAATAGAGGGACGACGTTCGGGAGAACCAAGAACTAATAAATCGATGTTTCTCGCTTCTGCTAGACTACAAATTTTTTGTGCTGGTCTACCACCTGTGACCAAACATTGATAATTAAGACCCATTCTTTTAACTTTGGCGATCGCAGGAGCTAGAATGGGATTATTCTCCATGTCTTCTCTAGATAATGCCAAATTGGGATCGAGATCGGGGTTAACCCGCGTTAGGAGTATTTTTGCATCGGTATAACCTTGAAGCATAGCTAAGGTAACATCAAGAGCATAGTTAGCAGCAGGAGATTTATCTATTGCTACCATGACGCGCTTGAGCTTTTTGACGTAGATGTCATCTTTTACCAACAGCATCGAACGATCCGTTAGCTGGAAGACATATTGACTCACAGAATTGCTCAAAATAGACTGTAGCTTACCCAAGCCACGAGAACCCATAACAATTAAGCCCGCGTCAATTTCTTGAGCAACGCTGAGTACTGTAGTCTTGACTTCTCCTTCTTCTACTCGACTAGTAACCTTTCCTCTGTCTATACCTAATTTTGTTATCAGTTCTTCAATCTTAGATTCAGCTTTTTGTTGAGCTTCTGATTCTTCTTGAGTTGTTTTGGGTGAAATTACTTGCAGCACCGATACTTGAGAATTTTTAGTAGCGGGAAGTTCCATCAAGATTTTGAGCATATCTTGGGCATTATCTGCACCAGAATCAGCGTATAAAATTTTATTAAGCATTGTCAGCCTTAATTGTTTCGATCTTGTTTATTTAGTTAGTATTCTCAGATTACTGCTAATTCTGACCCTCAAGAACTGTTTGTAAACAAAAGATAAAAGATGCAGTACTAACATCTCGCGCTCTATCTGAGTAAATAAAAATGACTTACTTTGTACCTGACTAAAATGAGAATTGCTATATTCCTCTTTCTTCAAAAAAAATAATGAAATACAGGTACTTTAATTTAGTTAAATCGATCTTCTCGATTCATCTGGCGATCGCAACTTCCGTAATTGCGCCTAAGCTATCAGTCGCCAGAGAATTATCAAAAATTGAAGCCGAGGGTGAATTAAAAGTAGCTGTTAAAGACAATTTGCGTCCTTTGGGCTTTACCAATCACGAAGGGAATTTAGTTGGTTTAGAAATCGATATTGCTCGTAAATTAGCCGAAGAATTATTAGGAGACTCTAAAGCAGTTGAGTTAGTGGCTGTAAATAACAAAGAAAGATTACAGGTGGTATTAGAAGATCGGGTAGATATTGCGATCGCTAGAGTATCCGTTACCACTTCCCGCACTAGAGTAGTCGATTTTAGTCCTCATTATTATCTTGACGGTACGGGCATTATTACCAACAACCCCCAAATCGATAATATTCAAGATTTAACTGGTAAAACAATAACTGTACTCAATAATTCTGCCACTATCGCGGTAGTGCGTAATAAATTACCCGACGCAACTTTAGTCGGTGTAGATTCTTATCAAGCAGCCCTAAAACTAATAGCCAACAAACAGGCTGATGCCTTCGCGGGAGATCGCTCGATCCTCACAGGATGGGTACAAGAATATCCTACTTATAAACTGCTGACTGCCAGACTTTCTGGGGCTGCATTGGCGGTTGTGATGCCCAAAGGGTTACAGTATCAAAAATTGCGATCGCAGGTAGATCGAGCAATCTATCGCTGGAAAAAGTCGGGTTGGCTAGAAAAAAGAATTGAATATTGGGGACTTTAAGAAGGAACAAATAACCAATGACCAATAACCAATAACCAATAACCAATGACCAATAACCAATAACCAATGACCAATAACCAATAACCAATGACCAATGACCAATGACCAATAACCAATAACCAATAACCAATGACCAATAACAAAAATCCCGCCTAGCAATCAATACTAAACGGGACTTTATTTATTCAGAACTTATAGCTTATAGGCTGTAGGCTATAGCTTATGCTTTTGCTTCTTGACGTGCTTTAGCTTCAGCAATTACCTCATCAGCAACATTCTTAGGACAAGGTGCATAGTTATTAAATTCCATAGAGAATTGACCGCGACCAGAAGTCATAGTACGCAAGTCACCGATATAACCAAACATTTCACTCAAAGGTACATCAGCTTTAATCCGAACGCCCATAGGAGTAGAGTTTTGCGATTTAATCATGCCACGACGACGATTAAGATCGCCAATAACATCACCCATGTGGTCGTCGGGAGTAAATACATCCACGTTCATAATAGGCTCAAGAATTTGAGGTGCTGCTTTGGGTATAGTTTGACGATAGCCAGATTTAGCAGCAATCTCAAAAGCGATCGCACTAGAATCTACAGGGTGAAAAGCACCGTCATTAAGGGTTATTTTTACATCTACTAGAGGGAATCCTGCTAAAACTCCTTTTTCTAAACTAGCTGCAAAACCTTTTTCCACTGCAGGCCAGAATTCACGGGGAACGTTACCACCAGTAACTTTAGACTCAAACTCGAAGCCAGAACCAGATTCGCCAGGTTCGATTGTATAGTCAATTTTACCAAATTGACCAGAACCACCAGACTGTTTTTTGTGGGTATAGCTGTCTTGAATCACCTTAGTGATAGACTCGCGATAAGCTACTTGAGGTTTACCTACTTCTACTTCTACACCGTGAGTACGTTTGAGGATGTCCACTTTAATATCTAAGTGAAGTTCGCCCATACCCTTGATAATGGTTTCGCCACTATCGTAATCTGTCTCTACATAGAAGGAAGGATCTTCTTGCACCATCTTACTTAGTGCAGTACCCATTTTCTCGGACGCACCTTTATTCAAAGGAGTTACGGCGATCGAAATTACAGGGTCGGGGAAGACCATAGGCTCTAGAGTTGCGGGGTTTTTAGGATCGCAGAGAGTGTGTCCTGTTTGGATATTTTTTAATCCCACGATCGCAATAATATCCCCTGCTTGAGCAGTATCGATCTCTTCGCGAGAGTCTGCGTGCATTTCTACCATCCGTCCGACACGTTCGGTTTTACCCGTAGCGGTATCTAAGACAGATTCGCCTTTATTTAGCGTACCAGAGTAGATTCTAGTAAAGGTTAATGCACCATAGCGGTCATCCATAATTTTGAATGCCAAAGCGCGGAAAGGCCCTTCAGGATCGACTATCGCATATTCCCCAGTCTCATTACCCTCTAAGTCAACCTCAGGCTGAGGGCGAACTTCTGTAGGATTGGGTAGATAATCTACTACCGCATCTAACACTAACTGTACCCCTTTATTTTTAAAAGAAGAACCGCAGTAAGTTGGGAAGAAAGCTAACTCGCGAGTACCTTTACGGATACAAGCTTTGATTTCATCGATGGTAAGTTCTTCTCCTTCGAGATATTTTTCCATCAAATCGTCATCTTGTTCGATCGCAGTTTCAATCAACTGTTCGCGGTATTGGGCTACTTTGTCAGCCATGTCCGCAGGAACATCTTGAATTTCGTAGTTTTCTGGCAAACCAGAATCATCCCAAACCCAAGCTTTTTCCGTTAGTAGATCGACTACACCCACGAAATCATTTTCGATCCCGATAGGTAATACCATTACCAAAGGAGTCGCAGCCAAGATTTCTTTAACCTGGCTACAAACGCTATAAAAATCAGCACCAGTACGATCTAACTTATTGACGTAGATAATACGAGCTACTTTAGATTCGTTAGCATAACGCCAGTTAGTCTCAGACTGAGGCTCGACCCCACCCGAACCACAGAACACGCCAACGCCACCATCAAGTACTTTCAGGGAACGATAAACTTCAATCGTGAAATCTACGTGACCGGGAGTATCAATGATGTTTAACTGATGGTCTTTCCAGAAACAGCTAGTCGCAGCAGATTGAATAGTAATACCGCGTTCTTTTTCCTGATCCATGAAATCAGTTGTCGCTTCACCGTCATGTACCTCGCCAATTTTATGGCTTTTACCAGTAAGCTTGAGGATTCTTTCAGTGGTCGTTGTTTTACCAGCATCTACGTGTGCGAAGATGCCTATGTTCCGATATCGAGAAA
>CAYXWE010000242.1:0-6199 GCA_964468145.1 uncultured Pleurocapsa sp. | reverse complement strand
TAGTTGTTAGTTATTAGTCATTAGTTATTAGTTGTTAGTTATTAGTCATTAGTCATTAGTTATTAGTTGTTAGGGCTTTGGCAAATGATGACCGATTGCTATACTCGCAAAAACTAAATACCACTACAGGTTCGATCGCAAATGATAATTATTCCTATTTGCGATCGAGCCTGTAACTAATTCCCCAGGCTATCCCAAATAAAAACAACTATAAATCGATTTCAAATTGATTTTTCTAGTGCTTGTTGTAAATCTTGAGTAAGTCGAGCCACTCCCAGACGTCGCTTGTTTTGATATTGCTCCCAATAGTCAGCAATATATAATGATGGCATGGCAGTAAGCTGTACCCATTTCTTACCGAGGTAGGGTGGTTTAATATTAGACTTTCCCTTGAGCTTGGCTACCATTTTCCACAACAGCAAAACCGTATCTGCCAGCCTTTCGACAGTATAATTTTCAGCTACATATTTTCCCGTAACGCTAACGAAAGTTTCTACCAAGCGCATATGCCAAAGACGCAATTCTGCTTCTGATGCTACTAAATCCGCTAATCCCCTCACTGCGGGTGCAAGTTCGGTTAATTCGTCTAGATCGTCGCGATAGATGCGATTCCAGGCTGCTTGTTCGACGCGACGACAGCGATCGCTTATATTACCATTAGGTTGGACTCCAAAAGACTGTTCTGCTACCTTTAGTGCAGCATCTAATAACCCAGGGAGACGATCGGACAACTCTTTACTTTGGGTAGTGAGTTTTTGTCGATAGAACTTTTCATAAAACTCTTCCATCAAGGATAAAAGATATTCCGCTAGGGCATATAGCCTGGCATAAAGCTCGGTTTCTTGACTTTGGGTGGGGGTAATTCCGTTAACCAATCCCATAGTATTAGCGGGGGTGTCTTTGAAACCACTATCGACTTCCAATTCCGATAGCAATTTTTCCAAATATAACCAGGGTGCAGTTTGATAAAAATATCTTACGCCCAAAGGCGCGATCGCAACATCTTCTTGGCGATCGGCCTTAATTAAATCTTCCTGACACCAAAAACCAAATTGAGCAATTCCTGGTTCGATTGGGCTTACTACTTCATTATGTCCGTTAGTCGCGCCTTCTGGGGCAGCAGCCATAGGAAAACGCCCGTTAACGAATAAATCCCTTGCAGAGCGCAATCCCGCCCGATCTAGCGCGCCACGACGAATGGGAGTACAGCCCAACTTGGATATAACCCAGCCTACGGTATCTCCCGCCCACAAAGGAATACCGCGATCGTAGATAAAGTGAGCGTGAACGGGCGATCGCAAATTTATGCCTTGTTTTTTGGCTAGTTGAGGTAATTGATTCCACAAAAGTTGAGCAATACAAGGAGGATCGGTGACAGCAGGATGGCGAAATGCCAACATAAATCGTGTTTTTCCCCGCTCAAAGCGATCGTATAGCTCAATTAATTCTGATGGGTTATGGATTTTGACATCGACAATATTATGACTATATCGCAACCAAAAAGGTACTATTCCCTTCGCAGTCTGCCATACCAGAGGATTATAAGCTGGCGGTATAAATTCCAAAGAGGGTTGAGCTTGAGTCATTGTAGTTGCGATCTTATTAATCTTCCTTATTCATAGCATCAATGCCTTGGAACAGCATAAACAAACCACTGACAACGATCGATAACGCAACTCCACCAAATATTAAGTCTGTCCAGTTACCATTTTCCATTCTTAATTCTTGAATTTAATATAAAATACCAAAGATATTATCTACTTTTTTTGCTTCTCTTATTAATAATGTTTCGAGTTATAACTCCTGGTTTTGACGAACAATACGAACGCTGGACAGATGCCCTCAATCAAGCTAATTCTTTGATACCTAGCTGCAAGGGTTTATTTAAAGATATTCGTATTTACTACGGAGAAAATTTGATTTGGGTTTATAGTCGCTCTCATAAATATCCCCAGTATATAGGTGCAGGAATTTATGATAAGTTAGCCAAACTTTTTCTAACCGAAGCAATGGAAGAAGAAGCAGCTTCCAATCCAGAAATAACTGAAGATAATTCAACAACGGACAATTAATAATTAGCGTCACAGGTTAACCAATCTACCAAGACTAGATGAGGGGTAAAAGTGCTATTTTTAATAGATTGCTCTAGCTAGGATAATAGGAAATCTAACATAAGATAAAGTCAAGGCAGTTATATAGCAAAATAGCAGTACGCTAATTTGTTTGTGTCGTTTTCTAAGATAAAAACTTTTTTTCGTATCTCCATAGATTTTTTTGACAGTTTTGCCAACGACATCTTGTTTGATAATTACGTTGTAATAGATATAAAGAATATTATAAATAATGAATATTAGATTAATAATATTGAGGGGATGATAAATAATATTGAAGTCTAATGTATAAAATAGACAGTCTTTCGTTAAAGGATCGAATAAACACTTCGTTGGCGAAAGGGAGAAGATTCTTATCGCGATCGCCGAGGCAATAATAACTACAGGTGCATAGCAAATATATAAGTTGTAGATTATTTTTTCTAGTTTGGAAACCATTGCCAACCGAGCTTCGCGTTTACTTAAAGTTAGTATGAAGATCTTCACACGAATTTGTTGGCTTATATTTATTGTTTGTATTAAGAAGTAGCTTTAAGTTTGTCTATTTTGTAACGTTAAATGCAACAATCTTAGTCTCTCATAGCTATTAGAATAAATTAAATTATTTATTTTGCCAAATATCGATAAATCTAGCTATTGACCAACCAACTAAATCAGAAACTTGTCCGTCTCCTATTTTAACAATTCTCAGTAAGCCATCCCTACGCTTGATAACATCAGAGGAATATATAATCTTTTTTGTTTAGGAAGATCTAAAGATTCAAGTTCAATTAAAACTGTCCTAAATCCTGCTTCTTGGAATGCAAAATAGCGATCGCGATAGGCTTTGTCTGGTTGCTTGGGATTAAAGCAATCGTTGGAAAAAAGAAAAACATTCATTTGTCATTATATCTGGAGCTAACCAACAACCGAAATACCATCAACAATTAAAGAAGGAGTAAAATAAGAACCACTCCAAAGCGAATCCTTACCTAAAGCAATAACTTGCTGCAATATTTGATAGACATTTCCTGCGATTGCAGTATCTTTGATGCGACCTATTATTTTGCCATTCTCGACTCGATAGCCCAAGTCAACATTAACGGAAAAGTCACCGCTAATATCTGCCCCACCACCTAATAATTGGTCGATAATAATTCCCTTATCTAATTGTGCGACTAGCTCGTTAAAATTTGCATCGCCAGGATTGACAATTAAATTAACCAAAGAAGGAGTCGGATAACTATCCAACCCCGGTCGAAAACCATTCCCCGTAGGCTCGATATTTAATTCTCTAGCAATAGTGCGATCGCCATAAAATTGATTTAAAATCCCTCGATCTATCAAAGTTAATTCTTGAGTTAGCATTCCTTCATCATCAAAAGGACAGTCATAAGGCTGTTTATTTGGCTGTTGCGTCAAACTAATTTGTTCTGAGATAACTAGCTGTTGTAGTTTATTGCTCCAAGGGGAAGATTTTTCTTTGACTCGCTTGCCATTAAGAGCAGATGATACAGTACTCCATAATAAAGTTGCAGCATTGGCTGTTAATAATACGGGTACTTTTCCTTGGGATGGAGCGACATTTTGTTTTGCCCAATGCAAACGCCGAAGGATCTGTTTGATTACTCGATCTAGGTTTAACTTATCTTTGCTATATTCTCCATCATAAATACCCAAAAAATCTTCTCCCCGCACCAACTCTACGCCGAGATCGTAACTCAATGCAGATTCGCTATACTGACAAAATAATCCCTGAGAATTAATCAGGGTAGTTGTTTGCGATTCTGATTCTAATTCCGCCGAACATATAAGTTCGGGATATTCCCCTCGCAATTGCGCGATCGCACCTTTACCCAATTCAATCAATTCGGGTACAGATGCAGTAGCTTGTCCCAAATTGTAAATGGCTTTTTTGGCGGGTGCTAGTTCGATCGTTTCAGGATCGTTGAGTTTAGCCAGAGCGATCGCTTTTTCCACTAATAATTCAGGGTTGATTTTGCCATAGGCTACCGCCAACCCTGGGCGATTATCTTGCCACAATCTCAATGCTGTACCCAAGAAATGGGAACTTTCTAACTGCTTAAGATGATTTCCCTCAAAGAATACTGGTAAGGATTCAGATCTTACCTGATAGACTTCTGCATGACTCGCACCTCGACGAGATGCCGATTCCAAAAGCAACTCTAGTTCATTCATATCAATATCAATAAAAAAAATTGAGAGCAAAACTTTTGTTCTCAATTGAGATCCCAATTTACTAATTCACTCAGGTTAAATCACTTGTTGTTGGGCGTAGATTGACTGCCACTAGGAGTAGTAGTAAATAAACTGTTGTACGTGTTGTATACAGCCTGGCTCAAAGGAGTCAAGATATTAGAAATCAATCCTTCTACTGTAGTAGCTGGTGTTGGTGCTTGAGTTGCTACTGGCTGCTGTTGGGGTAATGGCTGTGCTGCTGGTGTTTGAGGGGGAGTATTGGAGGTTTGACCGGGAAGATTTGTCGTGGGCAAAGTAGCGACATTTTGTAATACCTGGGGATTGGGGTTATTACTCATGTATATGTGTTGAATTGCGCTACCTTGGTAAAGACGCTTAGTAAACTGCCAATTAGGATCTAGTTCGATTTTCATTGGTGCTTCTACTAAACCGTTAGTGCGTCCTACAACAAAATCCGATTGACTGGGATCTTTATGGTCTGCGATCAACTGTAGCTGTCCGTTATTTTCTACTAAATTTAAGAGATAAGCCACCTTGTCGTCTTCGCCATTAATTCGCAAGGAGTAACCGTTCGTATCGACAGCTTTAAGACAGTCATTAGTGTGGTCGAACTTGAGCAATAATAAGTCTACAGTAGTAGGGTTGCTGCCAAATTCGCTCCAGCAAGCTTGCTTGCCAGGAACTTGCTCTATAATCGCTAATTTATATTTTCTATAGTTATAGGGAACAGCAACAGCAACAAATTGGCTTTGATCTACAGCGAATTCATCGAAGTCTGTAGCGCGAGCCGATTGAAAAGGTGCAAGGGTACTAATACCAAGAGTTGTTAGTGATAGAAGCGCAGCAGTGACGGATAATTTCATGATTTGATACCTAGGTAAGTGTTGGGAGTCAGAATTTGACTCTGACTGCAAAAAAACGGTCATTGGCACGCCCTAGCCAGGGAACGAACGACCATAAATTTAATATATGTATTACTCTAAACTTTAAAGCAATTTTATAAGACTAAAATAAGCAGTACGAAATACTTGGTAAAAACTTCAAGTACTTACGCATACTACTATAGATAGTGTATTTCAAATGTACTGAAGATCGACCCTTGTCTTGACGAAAATATAAAAACTTTAAGTAAAAACGAAAAAATTTACTTAAATAAAGAAGCTTCATCTTGTTAAGTTAGCTATAAAGATTTGGCATCGAGGATTGATGCAGTGGCATATCTAGATTTTTGCGCGATCGCAAATCAGAGGAATTGCTACACTACCAAAAACCAATGCTTTCTTATTTTAACTGGGGTGCTAGGATTCGAACCTAGGAATGGCGATACCAAAAACCGCTGCCTTACCGCTTGGCGACACCCCAACGTTTTGCAACATAGATATAATAGCAACTTCTTACGGGAGTTTGTCAAGTAATTTAGAGAAAAACTTTGAATAGTAGATTACAAAGCATATTGTCGAATCTCCTCAATAGCTTGAAGCAAACTTTTAGTATGGAGCAAGCCAACATAGCCAGCATAAAGACATTGTTGTTCTTGGCAGAGATAAACATGTCTTACTCCCCAAGGATTATGCCAAGTATGGAGTGTAACCTCGTTGGCAAAACGGGCAATAATTTGCGATCGCTCTAAATCACGATGGTCAGTGTCGGTCATTCCTGGCAGGGAACGTAAGCGTTTAATTAACTGATTAGTTTCAGTTTTCTCTGGCTGACTACCTAATCGAGGTTTAGCCCAAAAGTTTTGAATCAAGGGAATCATCTGAGGATGATATCTCATGGCACTATGGGGAATATCTGATATTAATAGCCAATTGCCGTAGTCAAATTTAGTACTTTCTACGGTGACTAAACCATCAGTACCCATTCCTGTATCGCTGGCGATGGAGAGT
>CAYXWE010000241.1:0-6199 GCA_964468145.1 uncultured Pleurocapsa sp. | reverse complement strand
AACACGAATGTAGGGATAGAAAAAAACTTTTTAATTAGAGCAAAACCAATATTTGAAAATGCTACAAAAGTATATGCAGTAAGTGTCGATCAAGTATCTACCTTTTGGGAGAAAACAAACAATGAAAAGTTAGCTTTAGAATATATTAAAAGTCAACCGAAAGATACGATAAGACTTTTCGTTTTTTCTTCTGCAAAAGATGCTCATCGATACGTCAACATACTTCAAGCCCATCATTCAAGATATGGTGAACAAGGAAGAGTTTATCTTTGTAGTCGAGATTCCTATAAAAAATTTATAGATAAATTTATACTTTATGAGGATACTAAGTACTTATATCAAGATTTTGGGATTTTATTTCAAAAAGAATGTGAACCACGAATTAATGAGCGGTCTGAATCTAGCAATGTTATAGAAGCAATTCTTACTGATACCCAACTTAGTTTTAGATTTATTGAACTTGACTATCAGAGAAAATTTCTTTATCGAGATTTCCTCTTAAAGCTTGATAGTTTGAGAAATCTTACTTATGAAAAAATTTATGAAGATCAAGAAACTGGTGCTTGTATAAAAAGATGGAATCCTGAATGTCTAAAAAATACTTCTCAATGGAAAAATGAACTTAAGCAATTATTTCCAGAGCCACATACAGGAGAAGCTTATCATTGCGTATGTTTTAAAAATAATTTTGAAGATACTGATAAGAATATAAGAGATATTGTCTTAAAAATTAAAGACGATCTTGAGCAGAACAAAAAAGAACTTGGAATTAATAGTATCTGGTTTGGAAGGCAAGCTGAGTCAAATCCTGTATTCGATGCTCAATTTAAGGGCAAAATAAAAATAAGCAATAAATACAATTACTTATTATTAATTAGATTTAAAAGTCAAGAAGAAATGGAACAATATTATGAAAAAAAAGTTCATGGAAGTATTCGCTCTGATTTATACAGCCAGATGGATAGGGGATTAAAATTTTTGTGCGATAAATATGCTAAAAACTCTAATGTTAAGACTGGAGATAAGGCTATTGTTTTTGAAGAAATTATTGAAGAAATCGTTTCTAAATACATGATTAGACATGATTTCCTAAATATTGAAAATATTGATAAAATCGTTTTTCAGCAACCAATACCATTTAATTATGAAAATCTAAATTAGATATTTCGTTCTTTGAACAATTAAAACTGAATTAAAAAGTACGATCTTCCCAAACCAAATCATCTAAAAATTAATAAATTGAGAACTCCCAGCATCGGGTGATATATGCAGATATCTCTCTGTAGTAGTCACACTCGCATGACCCAGTGATTGCTGCAATAACCTCAAATTACAACCAGCTTCTAGTGAATGACTAGCATGAGAATGTCTCAACCAATGACTAGATGCTCTCTCATCAATCCCCGCACGCTTACAAGCTCTCTTGATCATCCGATGCACAACACTTCTCTCCATCTGGTTCTCATTGCGAGAGACAAACACCCACTGATTGACGCGGTAAAACTTCTCAAACTCCTTTAGTTGCAACCACAACCAGGAAGGAATAATCACCACCCTGGTTTTACTACCCTTCCCAAACACCGTACACTTACCACCATCCCCATGAGGTCTTAAATCGTTCCAGGTTAATCCGATAACTTCCGATACTCGTAAACCACAGCCATACATCAGGGACAGCATCAAGCGATCGCGTTGATTCTTAACCCCATATTTAATCAATCCCTTAACCGATTCAACATCAAGAATCCTCTCAGCAATGGTTTCCTTTGCTTTCGGGGTTTTTAGAAAGCTGCCCACATTCATCGTGAGATATCCTACACGAACGCAGAAGGAAAACAGCGACTTAATCACCAATACCTTATTGGCTACAGTCGTATCTTTAAACCGAGCCTTTAACCCCCGTTCCCATAACTGCAAATCCTCTAATTTCACCTCAGCCAAGGGTTTAGCGATAAATTCTAAAAACTTGGATACAGTACTGCGATAGCTAATCTGAGTAGTAGCGGACTTATCCCCCAGCCACAACAAAATAATCTCGCGATCGCTCTCGGCATTCGTAATCTGATTCTGAATCTTCATATTTAATAATCCCCCTGTCTCCCCTCACCGCGTCTCTGTGTCTCCGCATCACCACATCAATCCCAATTTAATAACGCCTCTTTCCCCCCGTCCCCCTAACCAAATACAATTTTTTTAAGTCCCTCGTGAACCCCGAATAATTGTACTAAAAAATGTACAGCAATATAGGGAATTTTGTGGCATCAGTTAATAATAATTGAAATTATAGAAACTTGTTTTATCATTTCTGACAACGGATAACTAAAGTAAAATTAAGTAAAACAGCCTACACTTTTTTGTAGTATAAATGGTTAATCCCGTCCCCACTAAACCTTCATCTCTTATTGGTAGCATCAAACTCGAACAGGTCAACCAACACAGCCTCTTCAAATTTACTGACGAGCTACAGAGAAGAATGGAACAATTGCTAGACCATAAAAAAGCCGATAACCTTAACTCCTCTGAAGTAGCCGAACTCGAAGCTATAGGGGAACTAGACCGAATTTTTACTCACATTAACGCCATGCTGGTCGCTGCCAAATGACCATCGATAGAGAACTAATCAGAAAACGGGCTAATTATTTATGCGAATATTGTCATTCGAGCGAACAAATTTCGGCTACCCGTTTTACTGTAGACCACATAGTTCCCAGATCTCTAGGTGGTAGTGATGACCTTAATAATTTAGCTCTAGCTTGTCGTCGCTGTAACGAACGTCGCTATAATTTCGTTGCTGGATATGATTCCGTTACCTCAACAATAACTCCTATTTTTAATCCTCGATTGCAGCAATGGAACGAGCATTTCACTTGGTCGGCAGATGGCACAACAATTATCGGTAACACTCCTACGGGAAGAGCAACCGTTTCTCGTTTAGACCTCAACGACTCGCGCTACTCAGAACAAGATTCCATCCGATACACCCGTTCGCTCTGGGTAAAAGCGGGCTGGCATCCACCCTCATCTGACCCTAAATTAGATTTGTAATTGGTTAAATTCAGAACTTTCATTTTTTAGTTGGCACTTGTGGTAGCTTCCTTAGCTTTACGCCTAACTAATATTCGCCATCAGCGTTCGCTTGCTGGTTTGAAAGCCGTTTCTTATTTCCTCTAATAGTCGGTGGGGATGCTTTGTTTTTAGTTTACCCTCTTCGAGTGCATAAAAAAATTAGACTCTACGTAATTTTTATCAACAACTCATCTCTCAATTCAATCAAATTATTAAAATTAAGGTCTAAAAGAAAATGAAAAAATCTACTTTTGGTTTACTTGCTACCGCTGCAATGCTTTTAACTCCCATCGCTGCATTCGCTCAAGACTCTCAACAAAATCTCCAAATCAATCGTAGCGATGCTGCTGCTGTAGGAATCGGTAACTATATCAATCAAAATACTCTTCAATCAAGCGACCAAACTCAACTCGATATTAATGGTTACGGTTACGGTTCTCCCTCCACTCAAACATCCGTACAAGACAACGCAAACGCTGCATCTGCTGTAGGCGAATATAACTTAATTAACCAAGGTGTAATTCAAGACAACAATCAAACCTCGACTGATATCGATACTTACTATCCCTCTTACTATCCCGCTCACTACTAAGACAGATTGAAACAAATTACTCCCTCAAAGAACCAGGCTATACTTGGGCTTTGAGGTTTTTTAATTATTTATGCATATATAATATTAATGCATGGATGCAATTAATATATCTAAATTATTTGAAAATTTTCTTGAATATTAATAACTGCGAATATTTCCAAAATAAAATCAAGATATCTTTTTGAAATATTGACCCTAGTTTTACACCTAATTATCACAAAAAAATCTAAATACTATTCTTTCTAAGTTGTCAAAGATTCTAACCAAAAAAAATAATTGAGTTGACGTGTAACGTTATCCGTAAATCTAAAAAAACTAAAAAAAATAATTGAGTTGACGTGTAACGTTATCCGTAAATCCAAAAAAAAATAGGCGTGCGTACAGGAAAATAGTTAGCAGTGTCTCCGCTTCCCTTAGCTGCGCTTTCCTAACGCTCCACACTGCTTATAAAAATGATTTGATTATTACTCGGCAAAATGTAGAAAATCGCTTTTGTTAAACTAAAGATAATGAAACATTATTAAAAATTGTTTTTCAGACCATTCGCGATGGTCACTTCATCTAATGTTTATTTATTTTTTAACTATTTTTTTAAAGTAAAAAAACTATTTATTACTTATTAATTATCAACGAACGAACTTAATCTAGATTAAATAATTTTCTATCTATAGGTTTATCTAAATACTCGGAAAATTCTCTCATTATCTGACGCTCTTCAAGAAGTCAGAAATCAGAAGTGTGAAGTCAGAAATAGCAATTAGTAGGAGATTGAAACTTACCACAAAGAGCCAGAAAAAACAACGACTGACTTCTGACTTCTTACTTCTTACTTCTGAGAAGGAGCGAAGCGATAATTGGGGTCTGAATTCATCTTATTTAACAAGAATGCTCCTAACAGTATCTTTTTCCTAGTATCCCTTTTTCTAGCATTAGTACTATATCGAGCTAACTCCATTTCTAACTTGTTGATTTGCTGCTGCTTTTTTGAAATCTTATTTTCATTTTGATTCATAACTAATTTTTTTAAGTAATAACTTGAAAAATTGAGAATTTTTTTTTTATTAATATTTAATCCCTTAATCCTATTCCCTGAAATCATTGTCACACAAAAGTGATTTTATTTGAGAATGTGCCTTTAGTACTAAAATACTGGATTAGAAAGCGGTATTTTCAAGGATTTTTGGTACTTGAATGGTTAACAAATGGACAATAAATGTACAGCAAATGTACAACTTTTTGATTAATAAATTAATACTACCATTGAAAAAAAGGAGAAAAAATGATTCTTATTCATCAATAATAGCTTGCTATTAATAAAAGTGCCACTTTAAATAGTTTTTAATGCTCAAAAGCCAAAAATCAGTTAAAATGACCTAAAAAATGTCAAATGGTAACAAAGGGTGAAAAAAAAAGAATTTAAAAGCATTAAGCATATAATGAGCTATTTTATCCTTATTTTACCTATTTTTACCTAAAAATAACCAAATTATCGAACTCAGTTAAAAACAAACAAAAAACTCTGTATCTTTATATTAGACAATAGTTTCAGCTATTTTTGGCACTTTGTCTTTCTGTATCTCTGAGGTAAAAAAGAGTTAGAGATAGTAACAGATATAATTTAATCAAATCAAATCAAGCGAATGAAGACATAATTCGAGCAATTAATAACTATTATTATCTTGGTATAAAAGTGCGTATTTCAATCTCTATGGAAGAGTTGTATTCAAAATGAAGTAGTGTAAGCTCATGCTTGACCCTCCAAATGTAAAAATAAATTCCTCTTGAGCAGCAAAAGCGCACTCTACAAGTCGCAAGCGACTCAGAGTGCTTGTATGTTACAATAGTAACCGAGGGTCATAATCAGAGCTAAATGGCGGTCTTTCACGCTTTATATAAGTAATGTTAAAAGGGGTAATGGTAAGAGTGCTGTAGCCAAAGCTGCCTACAACGCAAGAGAAAATCTAGTTGATATTAGAACTGGCTCTCGTCACAATTATAATCGTAAAACCGACAATGGATATAGTGAAATAATTTCTCCACCAAACTCTCCCGATTGGGCGAATAACAGACACTCACTATGGAACAGAGTCGAACTAGCAGAAAAAAGAAAAGATTCTAGAGTAGCAAAAGAAATAGTCTTAGCCCTACCCAGAGAATTAGATAAAAAAAAGCAAATTAACTTGCTAAAAAAATTTGTTAATTCTTCCCTAATTCCTTTAGGAGTTATAGCTGACATTAACTGTCACGAACTAGATATTACTCAATCGTCATCACCAGAAAAATGGAATCCTCACGCTCATATTTTAATCTCTACAAGACACCTAGTAGACGATGATTTTGGTTTAAAAATTAAAGAATTAAATAAAAAAGATTTCGTCGTTTCAATCAGAAAAGCTTGGTCTGAAAATGTTAATGAAGCTTTAAGTAAAGCTGGAATTGAAGCAAGAATCGACCATAGAAGTCTAGCGGATAGAGGTATCGATCTGATTCCCCGAGAGAAAACCTAGACAAAGTAGGACAGGCTTACCTCAGCTAAGGGTT
>CAYXWE010000240.1:3994-6201 GCA_964468145.1 uncultured Pleurocapsa sp. | reverse complement strand
AACTCAAAGCGATCGCACACTACGATGCAGTTGCTCATGGGGGAGACCCCCAGCGCGAGAGTGGAATAGCGCGACAGCCCCTCCTCAAGACCCGTGTTCTTGTCTTCGCAGCACTCGTCAGGACGTGAGGGCGGAAATAATTCCGCCCTTTAAATCGTCCGTTAGCTTGCATTACCTGTGACCGAAGAGCGCGCTGCATCGCTTTTTAAAATCTTGGCGATCGCTTTGTAACTTTAGGTCGGTTTTTCAATCTCAATAAAGTTAAAGGGTCTGAGATCGCAAGTGTCGATATTGTTAAGAGTAACCAACTTATTATTTCCTAACAAGATATCGTTACCGCTGAATGTCAGGTCATCCAGGGTTAGACCATCTACCAGCAACAGGCGATCGCTGCCGATATTATAATCAATAATAGTATCTGCGCCGTCTCCTGCAGACAGCACAAAGCGATCGTTGCCCAAACCGCCTAGTAGGGTATCTTGCCCTGTGTCACCTCGTAGGACATCGTTCCCCCTGCCACCTAGTAGGACATCGTTCCCTATGCCACCTCGTAGGGTATCGTTCCCCGTGCCACCTAGTAGGACATCGTTCCCCCTGCCACCTACTAATCGATCTCGGGCATTGTTGCCGATGAGGGTATCATTCCCACTACCGCCAATAATGGTATCTCGACCGTTCAAGCCTCTAATAATATCCGAGCGGTTTGTACCAGTTATGACATCTTTTTCTTCCGTACTGTTAATAGTATTAGGCTTGGTAGGATCTACGACACCATCAATAGTCAGTTTATATAGCTGGCTGCCCGTCCCATCGTTGGTAGCATTAAAAAATAATTCATTACCAACTGCCGTTAAGTTATCGGGAGAAGAACCTTCAATACCAGGATTAATATCTGCGACTAGTTCTGTACCTTCAGTTGTACCATCACTTACCCAAAGTTCCTTGCCTGTAGAAGATGAGGTAGCACTAAAATATAGCTTGCCGTTGAACTCAGTCAAGTCTGTTGCATAAGAACCCAAACTGCCAGCGCGAACGTCTACCGCCAAATGCGTACCTTCGGTTGTACCATCACTTACCCAGATTTCATTACCACTATCTCCATTGTTTGTAGAAAAGTAGAGCTTGCCATTGAATTCTGTCAAATCTGTGGCATTAAGATCGGCAATTGCTTTTGTTCCTGCTGTTGTACCATCACTTACCCATAGCTCCAAACCATTTGCTTGAGGACCATCAGCAGTGAAAAACAGCTTGTCGCCAACTCTAGTCAAGCTACTAGGAAAAGAACTATCCTCGCCAGGATTAAGATCGGCAAGCAGGTTAGTACCTTCGGTTGTACCGTCACTTACCCATAGCTCTCTGCCCTGGCTGCCATCATCAGCACTAAAGTACAGTTTGCCACCAACTTCTTCAAAGTAAAAAGGATTGGAACTATCCTCACCATGATTGAGATCGGCAAGCAGGTTAGTACCTTCTGCTGTACCATCGCTTACCCATAGCTCTCGACCGTTTTCTTCGTCGCTAGCAGAGAAGTATAGTTTACCCCCAAGACTAGAAAAGTAATAAAGATAGGAACTATCGCTACCAGGATTAATATCGGCGACTAAGTTAGTACCTTCTGATGTACCATCGCTTACCCATAGCTCTCTACCCTGGCTGCCATTATTTGCAGAGAAATATAATTGACCGTTGAATTTTTCAAAATTGCCAGGCTCGGAACTATCACTGCCAGGATTGATATCCGCAAATAGACTAGTGCCTTCTGATGTACCATCGCTAACCCATAACTCCCTACCCTGGCTGCCATCATCAGTCCGAAAATATAGTTTGCCGTCAAACTCGACAAACTCAGAAGGAAGAGAGGAATCATCGCCACCAGGATTGAGATTGGCAACTAATACAACTTCTCCTAAATTGTTATCCATAATTTATGATTAATTATTGTTTTTGATACGTAGTAACCATAAAACCAATCATACAATTTCAAGCGTATTTCAGACCATTCAAATAAAGCGATTTTATATAAATATTGTAAAATATCTTCCTTGGGATAGACGAACTATAGCCTGTTGGCTTTCTTGCTCCCGTCAATTCCATAACTAATAACTAATGACTATTAAAAAGTGATGCAGTCGCTCATGGAGGAGACCCCCTTTGGCCGCGCTGCATCGTAGTGTGCGATCGCTTGTTTCTCAAAAAGCTTTAAGCTT
>CAYXWE010000240.1:0-3894 GCA_964468145.1 uncultured Pleurocapsa sp. | reverse complement strand
CTTACGGCTTATAGCTACCGCGAAGCGGTTTTATCGTAAAGCGCGATCGCTTTTCTAGTTAGGACTATTTAGTTTTTACTCTGGTCGGAAATATAGCTACGGCGGTTTGTACATTAATTTTAAACTGGGAGATTTGTCCGCAGATGAATGCAGATGGATTTGTTGGCTTCCCTTGGATTTAAATATACGATGTACTAAATGGTTGCAAAATGCTGTATATCGAACTAATTTAATCAAGCATTAACAGTGGGCTTACTATCTGAGCCAGCACGATTTCCGCTAGGATTTAGACTTTCGCCCTCTAGGAAGGAACGTAGCATCCAAGCCATTTCTTCATGTTGTTCCATTTTTGCTGTCAAAAAGTCTGCTGTACCCTCGTCGTGGAGTTCGCCACACTTATCGATATCTTGTCTGAGGTTACGAATGACTTGCTCGTGATCCTGTACTAAACGGGCTACCATTTCATTAGCAGAAGGTAGATCGTTGGGATGCTCTTTTAGAGAACCATATTCAATAAATCCTGCTGCTGTACCCAGAGGATAGCCACCGAGCATACGAACTCTTTCTGCTGTTTCGTCGATGCTTATGGTTAAAGCGTTGTAGTGTTCTTCCCACAAGGTATGTAGGGTTCTAAATTGAGGCCCAATTACATCCCAATGATACTTTTTGGTTTTGATGAGGAGTAAATAAAGGTCTGCAACATTACGGTTTAACAACTCAATTACACCATGACGTTGTTCTTCGCTTAATCCAATGTTTAACTGAGGCATAAAATATTAAAAACTGTAGAATGTATAACGCTTTTATTAGAGCAACTTATAAGAGGATCGCACATCTGTAAAAGGAAATAAGTTTATGTTTATATCTCTTCCTTCCGACATAGTTATAAGGAATGACATATCGCGGTTGTAGGAGGCGAATTCAGTTCGCGGTATTCCACCCTCGGTATGGACGGGATTTAAATAGATCTGGTCATTTCTGCATGAGAATCGGGACGAATTCTCTGACCATATTTACGAGCATATACCTGGGTTAATTCTGCACCAAATAAAAGAATTTGAGCCGAATAAAATACCCACGCCAAGAAAACAATTAAAGAACCCGCTGCACCATAGGTCGAACCCAGGCTACCATGACCGAGATATAAACCAATCAAAAATTTGCCCAAGACGAATAGTGAAGCAGTAATAATTGCTCCTATCCAGACATCTTTCCAACGGATTTTTACGTCAGGAAGATACTTATAGATCAAGGCAAATAGCAGGGTAATAAAACCAAAGGAGATGCCAAAGTTGAGCAGTTGCCAAAAAGAAACCAAGCCTGGAAGCAAATTGATTTGCAGTTTGCTAATTCCTGACAACATGGCACTGAACATCAACGACACTAAGAGCAAGAAGCCGATAGTCAGTACCATGCCAAAAGATAGTAATCGCTTGCGAATAAATTCTCCAATGCCTGCATTGGGTTTGACCTTGACATTCCAAACAGTGTTCAAGGCTGACTGGAGTTGAGCAAATACCCCCGATGCACCGATTAATAAAACTATTGCGCTCACGAGGGATGCGATGCTGCTAGTTCCAGGCTTGTCCGCATTGGCTAATCCCGTTTCAATCACCTGCGCTCCTTGTTCGCCAACAAGCCCATTGATTTGCTCTAGTATCTCGCCTTGGGCAGTATCCTGACCAAAAACCGCACCAGCGATCGCGATCGCAATTACCAGTAGAGGAGTGATGGAAAACACTGTATAGTAAGCCAGGGCAGCAGCTAGTAAAGATGCTTTATCTGCTTGCCATTCTTGAAATGCTTCTTTTAGTAATTTGAAAGTAGATTTGATTGTAATCTGCATAAATAATCATAAATTTAATACTTTTCGATAATTTTGCCGATTTAAGAAGCGATCGTAATCTAGCAAAAGAACGATAAATACTAAAAGATTTTATCGACTAGAGCTTCAATAAAATAAAGGCTTGTGAAAAGCTTGTGGCTAAAAGATTGGTATTACTTATCCTTCATTTAGCTCACTTCTAAGCTTTAAAACTTTTGCACCGTCTGCTTGTTCTATGAGATAAGCAGGATTGTCTTGCGTGCCTTTACGAGTGACTTCATTATCTTTAATTTGTTTAGTTATTTCTTCTCGATATATTTCTTTTACCTTTCCTTCTGCCGTACCTTGACCCCAATTCCAGGATACAGGCGAACCAGTTCTAATTTGTTTTTGTCCCACAATCTTTTTGGTATTTTTGCTTGTGTATCTTCAGAAGTTGTTGATATTTAGAGTTATTTTTGGCTTCTTGCCATTTCTCTTTAAATATTTCTGCCGATCTTGCTTTAATCGGGTCTATATCCAACGGTAGTACTTCTTGTCGAGCCTTTTTTTCTGCTGCTTTTGATTCTGCTTTTTGCGGATTTGCGCGATATTTTTTACCGCTTTTGTGATTGGCGTAGCGTCTGGATCTGGTATATCCCATCTGCAGAAACTTACGAGCCATATCTGCACCCACAAAATCATCATGCTCTAAATAATCTAAGAACATTTGATATATTTTGTTGCTAGACTCTACCGCAATTTCAGGATTTTTAAATCGCCAATAGGGTAATATTTCCGACTTGTAAGGCTGGACTAATAATACCCCTTGCTCCCCTCTTCCAATGCAGTAGAGTTCGGGGCGATCGCGGAAATTTATCGTAGCAAAATCTAGAGAATAATCAAATTTTTTCATAATAAATAAAAGATGCGATCGCTTGTCACAACTTTAATGATTTAGCTTAAATCGTCTCCTAAATCTTCAATATTGTTTTTAAGATTTATGCCGTTTTTCTTAGCAGCTTTCGTTGCATCGTCCACTGCATTAGAAGCGGTATCTACTGCACCTTCAAATACGTCTTCTACTCCGCCAGGGACTTTTTCTAAGTTACGCTGTAATTTGTCGGATTTATTGTCAACGTATTCTAATGCTTTATCTTTGTTGTTTTCTAATTTACGAGAAAAGGCTTTTGTCGCTTTTTCATTAAGATCTTCATTCAATACCGAGCGTTCTAGCACATTATCGCTAAATTCGCCCAGATCGTCTGCTTGACGACGTTTTGCTGTATCTAATAGTCCTTTAGCCTTGGCTGCGCTTTCTGCATCATATCGGCGATCGTCATTATATCCATTCATGCCACCTTTAAAATCTTGGTCTGCATCGTATTTGTCGTAGGTATTCGACATCGCTCTTTTAGCTGTTTCAGTGTATGTTTGTCCGCCAGCTTGGGCTACACTATCTTGACTACAGGCAGTGCTGACAAATAATAAACTACTTACTAAAAATACTGTCAATACTCGTTTGATTTTTGTATACTTAATCATTCTAATTTTGTTTTGCATTATTGCTTACTAATGTTTATCTAGTAAAACAATAAAAAAAAACAATCTAGGATCGCTTCTATCAAAAGTATCGTCTCTAAATATATTAATAGTTATAACTTGGGAAAGAAAAATAATGTAAGGGGTATCTGATTTGGGCAAATATACTGAGCAGCAATTTACTTGTTAAGATAAGCAGGGCATAATTGCAACTTTAGACATACGGGTCTGAATGATTTTGACAATCCAAAGTTTATAGTTTTTTGTCCCTCGTTCTTTGTCTTTCGCGATCGCATCCACTAAGGGAATGATTTATGGGCATAAGTCTATTGGACTAACAGAATTAGAATTTCATTGCGCTCCTAAAATTCAGCAACGGCGATCGCCAAGGGAAATATAGTTTTGGGCGAGTGTGGCTAATACTTTTACTCTTCTAATAGTTTTTTGTCATTTGTTATTAGTCATTTGTCAAAAACTTACAACCGATAGGAATTTATGCTCATAGGTCTAGTATTTGAAGTATATTAAGTGTCAAAGACATTACTATG
>CAYXWE010000239.1:0-6204 GCA_964468145.1 uncultured Pleurocapsa sp. | reverse complement strand
TCTGGATTGATAATTGCGGTCATGTTCCCCATCTCGAACAACCTCAAATCACCGCAGGCGCAATTCTGGAATTTACCAATAGTTAATATTATTTTCACTTTACATTAAATTAATTTAATGTAAAGTGAAATACATTTTTGCTTGGTTGAATCAAATCTGTTAGCTAATTGATAAGTTTTGGGAACTCTAAAAGCGATCGTCTTAATCAGCCATAGCTTAGAGATATGCAACCCGAACTAAAACCATCACAGAAGTATTCAGCCCTAGTAGTAATTAGTGCGGTAGCTACGGCATCACTGGCAATCGCAGGTTTAACTTTGTTAGGCAAGCATTTATCAGAAAATAAAGTAGTTGACGATAGACCAAAAATATTGACTGAAGAAAAGGTGGAAACTAGGCCTCAAAAACCTCAAGCCTTATATGCCATACAAGATGCTCAATCTCTATCTTTACCAGGCAATAAAGTTACTCAAAAAGAATTACAAGCTACAAAAGTACCCTATATTCCTGCCAAGATAAGTAAGTTAACTGCAGCAGAACTAGCATTAGCTCAAACTGCCTGGAAGTATTTTGAAAACAACTCGAATGAATCGACGGGGTTGGTTAATTCTGCCGATAAGTTTCCTTCCGTCACTCTCTGGGATCAAAGTGCCGCGATCGCTGCTTTAGTTTCGGCTAAGGAATTAGGAATTATTGAAGAGAAAGAGTTTAATAATAAGCTCGATAAAATGCTAACAACTTTGGCAAAACTAGAGCTATATAATGAAGAATTACCCAACAAAGTTTATAACTCTCAAACGTTAATTCCCGTCAACTATGGTGGATTAGATACAAAAGAAACTATTGGCTGGTCGGCGATCGATATAGGGAGGATGGCGATCTGGTTAAAGATTATTGGAGCAAAATATCCAGAATATAAAAAGCAAGCGGATGCTGTCTGGCAAGCTTGGGATATAGAAAGGCTAGTTAAAGACGGCGATATGTACGGTACTAGTATTAGTAACGGAGAAGAACAATACAATCAGGAAGGAAGACTGGGTTATGAAAACTATGCTGCTTTTGGTCTAAAACTATGGGGATTAGAAGTAGACAAAGCTTTAGATTATGAAGATAAGACAGCATTTGTCAATCTCTACGATGTGGGTATTCCCTATGATTTACGGGATCAACAAAACTCTGGTGGTAATAATTATGTATTGAGCGAACCTTATTTCTTAGATGGGATAGAAACTGGCTTTCAAGCATTACCCAAAGCCTATAGCGATCGCATCCTTAAAGCGCAACAGGCACGTTATCAGAATACCCAACAATTAACGGCATTAACGGAAGATAATCTCGATCGCGATCCTCGTTTTGTCTACAATACTTTATTTGCCAACGGTAAACCTTGGGCGACAATTACCGATACGGGAGAAAATTATAACCACTATCGTTTTTTAAGTTCCAAAGCAGCGATCGGTTGGCACGTTTTATACAACAGTGAATATACCCAAAAGTTGTTTGATTTTGTCATCGAAAATTTAGAATCGGACGAAGGTTGGTATAACGGTTACTACGAAACTCTACAAGAACCCAACGATGCTTTGACGGCAAATAATAATGGCGTTATTTTGGAATGTCTGCTTTATAAACAGGTGGGTAAACCTTTAATGATTTGGGCAGGACTTAAGAGTAACAAGTAAAGAGTAACGAGTAGCAAGTTTGTTATGTGGCAAAGATTTAGCCAGAAAATATGTTTTAAACTTACTGCCTGGATAGGTGTAGGAATTTTTAGCGCGGGATGGTTTGTGGATTTTGGTAACAAAAAGATAGCGATCGCACAGGATAGTAATAGCTGTGCCAATATTGTTAATCCTTTGACTCCTGAAGAAGAAAAATATGCTCGTGCTGCCTGGCAATATTTTTTGAATAACTATCAACAAAGCACTGGCTTTACTAATTCTTTTAATGGTTATCCTTCGGGTACTCTTTGGGACATGGGTAACTATTTGATGGCGTTGAATGCTGCTCGTTGGTTGGGTTTAATCGAACAGGCAGAATTTGACGTGCGGTTAAATAAATTCTTAGCAAGTATCGGTAGTTTGAGACTATTTGAGGATAGCTTGCCCAACAAAGTCTACAACACCGCTACGGGAGAGATGGTGGACTATGGCAACAATCCTATAGAAAGAGGTATTGGTTGGTCTGCTTTAGATATTGGGCGGATATTAGCTGCTTTTCACGTTTTACGCACCTGTCACCCGCAATACAATGACTGGCTGCAATCGATTATCGATCGCTGGGCGGTAGAACGTTCTACTATCGATGGTTATATGTTTGGGGCGACTGTTTTGGAAGATGGGCAGACGTTACCCGTACAGGAAGGGCGTTTGGGTTATGAGGAGTATGCAGCTAGGGGTTACGAGTTGTGGGGGTTTGACGTACCCAAGGCATTATCCTACGAACCTTTTAAGCTAGTAGAGATTTATGGGGTAAAGTTACCTGTAGATACGCGCCGTTTTCAAGAAACCAACGCTAATAACTATGTCGTTAGCGAGTCTTATATTCTCGACGGGATTGAGTTTGGCTTTTTGGGTAAGCAGCAAGAATACGCAGAAAGAGTCTTTGAGGTACAGCGACGGAGATATTTAGCCACGGGGCAACTTACTGCCGTGACGGAAGATAATCTCGATGGCGCACCTCATTTTCTCTACAACACTATTTACTCTAACGGTAAAGCCTGGGCAACAATCAACGAAGCTAACGAACAGTATCCCGATAAACGCAGCATCAGTACCAAAGCAGCTTTTGGTTGGCAGTATATTTTCCCTGATAGCAAATACGCCCAACAATTATTTCAGGTAGCCAAAGATTTAATTAGTCCAGATGGGGGTGGCTTTTTTGCAGGTATCTATGAAGAAACCAATCAGCCGAATGAAGCCTTAACGGGAAATACCAACGGTTTGATTATGGAAATTCTCTATTACAAAGCCAGGGGCAATCAACCTTTAATTGGTGGAGATCTCGTTAGCGAATCTACGGGTAAACCAGAAAGGGAGGAAGTAGTAGAGGGTTATCCCATTCCCGATGGTTTAGTTAGCGATCGCAAACCTGTGGAGACGAATCTTAGTACATCTTCTCCAGAATTGCCCATCGAAAATTCCAACAATGTAGGGGCAATTGGCAAATCGCCCAGAGAAAATCAGCAAAATGACAAACCAATAGAAAATGATTTTGTGGCAATTGCACCCATAGATTCGGTGGGGAAAATCGAACCATCTTTTTGTGCGAAATCAGCCCAAGATTTAACTATTCCCGAACAACGTTATGCGAAGGTAGCCTGGCAGTATTTTGAAGCAAACTATCAGCCTGAAACAGGATTGGTAAGCGATCGCAGCGACATGAAGGCGACAAGTCTTTGGGGCATCGGGGATTATTTATCTGCTTTGCAGTCGGCTACGGCTTTGGAATTAGTTTCTCTAAATAAGTTCGATTTGCGAGTGCGTAAGTTACTAGCAACTTTACAGCGTTTGGATTTATTTGCAGGAGAGTTACCCCATCGCGGTTACGATATTCGCACTTTATCTCCCGTAGATTACGGTAACAACCCTTTACCCGAAGGTAATGGATGGTCTGGTTTGGATGTAGGCAGGATTTTATTATCTTTACACAACCTAAAAAGTTGCTATCCACAATACACTGAAGCGGTAGACGAACTGTTACTAAACTGGTCTTATTTACGGGTAGTTCGCAACGGCAGATTAAATAACGCTACTGTAGAAGCCGACGACTTCGATCGCTCTTTAGCCAGAGTTTATCCCGTAAACCAGTTGGGTTACGAAGAATATGCAGCGCGAGGATTTCAGCTATGGGGTTTTGAAGCCGAACCCTCGGCAGTGGGAGGGGAATATCAAACCCAGTCGGTAGATGGTTTAGAAATTCTCGCCCAAAGAGAACGCAAAGGCAAACAAGCCGAACAGAACTATGTTATTGCCGATCCTTTTATTCGCTACGGACTAGAATTAGGTTTCGATCCGCAAATGCGATCGCTCGTCTACCCCATGTTACAGGCAGAAGCTCAACGCTATCGCGATACGGGCTTGTTCTCCGCAGCCAATACCGTCCAGGTTCAAAAAGCACCTTATATTATTCATAGTACGATCGTCGGCGATAACCAACCCTGGCTGACGGTAGCAAATAATAAGATCGAGGACAAATATCGAGTTACCAGCGTGGCAACGGCTTTTGCTTACCATGCTCTATTTCCCGAAGATGAATACGCCCAGGAACTACAACAGGCGATCGTCGATCTCTATAACCCCAGACTGGGCTACTACGAAGGCTTTTACGAAGCTACGGGCAAACCAGCATTAGGCTTTACAAGCAGTACTAACGCGATGGTGCTGCAATCTCTCTATTACCAAACCCGCAACAATAGCCCCATCCTAACTAACAAAATCGATTATAACTCCTCTTGGTGGCAGGCGATCGCTCAAGGTGATTCTGGTAATGGTTTACCCGAAGATACCGCATCGCAACTATCTTTAGTCAAAGACGATACGGGTATTTATTGGACTAGTTTGGATGCTCAAAATACTATCTCTTTAAATTCTAATATCCCTCAATCCTTAACTATAGAAAAGACCGAAAACAATCCACCCACAGAAATTACTCGTCGCGATACAGCTACTGAAAAAATTGCCACTAACGATAAAACCTGTACAGTTAATTTAAAAGCAAGCGATCGCCATGCCGCCCAACAAGCATGGCAATACTTTACGGCTAACTCGAATCGATCTACGGGTTTGGTTAACGGAGTGGAAAATTATCCCTGGATTACTCTTTGGGATATGGGAAGTACGGTTTTGGGTATCCATAGCGCGAGACAGTTAAATATCATTGACGAGACGGAATTTAACAACAAAATAACCAAACTGTTAGCTACTCTATCAGCCTTACCCATACCTGCAACGGGTTTGCCTAATAAGGCATATAGCACAACTACGGGAGAAATGATGAAGCTAGACAACACTCCCGATCCTAATGGTACTAGCGGTTGGTCGGCTTTGGATACTTCTCGACTTTTAGTTGCCCTACATACTTTGCGCACCCATTACCCAGAACATCAATCGCAAGTAGAGCAAATTGTAAGTAACTGGGATTTAACCAAATTAGAAAAAGATGGCTGGTTGCAAGGTGGTATTCCCGCTAAAAACGGCAAGATTAATTATTATCAAGAAGGCAGACTGGGTTACGAACAGTATGCTGCTAAAGGATTGGAATTATGGGGTATCAAAGCCGATAACGCCCTCAACAATCCACCAACCCAGGAGATAGAAGTTGCTGGCAATACTCTCAAAGTCGATCGCCGTAACTATACCAACTCCAATGCAGGTAACTACCTCACTAACGATCCTTATTTTCTTTGGGGTTTAGAACTCGGTTGGACAGAAACCGACAAACAGCAAGCCACCAAACTAATTCAAGCACAGTCACAAAGATATAAGCGCACGGGTATCCTAACCGCAGTAAACGAAGATTCTCTAGATCGATCGCCCTACTTCCTCTACTATAGCGTATACGCTAATGGCGATCGCTGGAATGCCATTACTCCCCAAAATAAATCTTATTCCCATCTCAAATTTCTCAGTACTAAAGCAGCTTTTGCCGCTTCGGCATTATTCCCCAACAAATCCTATACTCAATCTCTCAAACAAGCCGTAGAAAAAATAGCAGTCAAAAATCGCGGTTATCCAGGGGGTATTTATGAAGATAAGAATTTGGGCATTAATAAAGTATTTAACGTCAACACCAATGCAGTAATCCTCGAAAGTATTTTATATCAATCTCGCGATCGCTGCCCTTTGTCATTGAACATCAAAACTAAATGACAAACAACAAATGACAAACAACAAATAATAAACCCATGAATAATATCCAAACCCGCTTAAAAGATCGGACTTTATTATTTCGCTATCTAACTATCATCAATCTCATCTTTGGTGCGTGGTATTTGCAGTGGCGGGTTACCCATTCTCTGAACTTTAATGCCTTGTGGATTTCTCTTCCCTTACTGCTAGCAGAAATCTATAGTTACCTTGGCGGGGTGATGTTTCTTGTTGGCTTGTGGCAACCAGTAGTGAGAAAAGTGCGATCGTTCGATTGTCTGATGCCTAAACTTACCAAAGCAGAATATCCCAATGTTGATGTTTTTATTACTTGCTA
>CAYXWE010000238.1:0-6210 GCA_964468145.1 uncultured Pleurocapsa sp. | reverse complement strand
GAAGCGTGACCTGCCAATTCCTGTACCGTAAACACATCTTCCCCAAATTCTAAAAGATCGGAACAAAAAGTACGCCGAAAATCATGAGGGGAGAAATGTTTGACTCCCGCCATTACTGCCCTAGCTTTGACTAACTTATAAATGCCATCGCCATCAGCAGCAAAGTGACGCAAGGTTACTTTGCCACCCTTATTTACGGGACAGATTAAAGCTCCAGGAGCATTGCCTCTTACTCCTAGCCAATCTTCAATCGTGGCGATCGCTTCATCCGTTAAGTAAACCAATCGAAATTTACCACCCTTACCCCGACGGATAGTTAATTCTCCAGTTTGGGGATCGAGGTCATCTAATTTCAAGCGGACTATTTCCTGTCGCCGAATACCACCACAACGAAGAATAGCGATTACCGCAGCATCCCGCAGAGCGATTGCACCTCCTTGTTCTTGGCAACAAGAAATTAGACTTTCTATTTCACTGCCAGTTAAAGCACGACCCCTTAACTGACCCGTTCCTTTAACATTGGCAATGTCAACTGCTTTGTGATAATCCTTGGCATCAATTAAGTCTAAACGATAGGCTTCGGTCAGTACCCGACGCAGAGCCACCAGCATTTTATTGGTGGTAGTAGGAGCAAGCCTTTGTTTGAGGGCAGTTCTCACGGCTGCGGTATGATGGTAGCGTAACTTTGACCAATCGAGAGAAAAAGCATCGCATTCCCCTTCGGTTAACAAACTGGCGATCGCATTAAGGGAAGACAGCATTGTGCGACGCGACCCTTCTGAAAGCGAACTGAGATAAACGGCTGCGGGATGAAGAGTAACGGGAACGGGTTCGTGTAGTTTTAATTGTTCTGCTTGGGAATAAAGCAGGTAGCTCATTATCGGCTTTTTACACTTTCTTAATCATTCTCCCATTTTGAGTTCGTTTGCGATCGATCTACTTTGCTAGTTTTGAATAAATACCGACAAAATGTGAACAAATTGAGCGTGGTTGGATATGCGTCGTCTTACGGCGCATATCCAACCACGCTCGCACACATTCTAGGGAAGTAAAATAGCTCTTGAGAAGCAATGTTTCCAAGAGCTATTTCTGGGTTTTTATTTAATTGAGGTACGATAAAATATTGCTAAAGTATTGGAGAATGGAGCAATAGCGCGTTACCGAAAGCGAGGTTATAGAAAGAAGGCAGCTAGGAATGTTGATGAATTAACCGTATTGCCAATCGCTCCTCTGACGGTGGAGGAAGAGAGCGATCGCCTACACCTGGAAAGAAAAGTCGAACGAGCATTTTATCAAGCGGGCATGGCATTAATGGAGTTGAGGGATAGAAGGTTATATCGTTCCACTCATGCTACTTTTGAAGATTACTGTCGCGATCGCTTTGATTACGTTCGCCGTCGCTCTTATCAGTTAATCGATGCTGCCAAAATCTACAACAACTTGAGCGAAAAATGTGAACAAATTGTACACATTTTACCAACTAGGGAAGGGCAGGTAAGACCCATGAGCCAGCTAAATGCCAAACAACAGGTAATAGCCTGGGAGACTGCGGTAGAAGAAGCTGGGGGGAAAGTACCGTCAGGCAGGATAGTAAAAGAGGTGGTGCAGCGCATCAAAGATAAGGAGCGACCGCCGATAGCTTTGTCGGTAGGAGAAGTTTGCTTTCTTTTAGCAAAAGATAACCCCGAACTGCGGGGTAAAAGTGGTTGCTGGTGTATTGTAAGCGAAGTTTATGAATTTAGCTGTTTGGTCGCTACTTGGGACAATGAATACACACTGCGCCCCAAGCATCTTAAATCTTTAGAATATTCTATGGATGAGTGCAAGCAGATGGAGGATCTGGGAATTCGCATGACCTTACTTCATCAAACGGGGAAACTGGATGAAGCTGCACTATGGATTTTAAATGGATTGGCGAAGCTCAAAACTCCCTATTTGACAATCCTTGAGTCAAAGTTGTTGGCACTTTTAGAAGTTGAATATGGGATTGTTCGAGAGAATAGTAGTTCTGATTGAAGACTAAAATCCCCAAGGAAGTCGATTGGGTTGAGGATTTGCTAGCTTCAATCTCTCTAAACTATGGTTGTAGTCTGTAATAGCCTGTTTACCTTGAGCGATCAGCTTTGCTGGTGCGCTCCGCGCAATCGCAGCTTGTGCTTGCTTTGCTAATTCTGGCATCATCTCTGGAGATACCTGTCCTGACAATTCCAGATGTTGAATATACCTTGCTGTAAGGATAGCGGGATTGATGGTTTCAGGGCTACTGCACAAAAATTTGAGTGGAGATTGATTCATTATCCTTTTGTACCTGCCTGTTTAATAATTTGAATTGGTTGACCTGGTTCTCGCTGAATTTTGGCGTTGGCAACTGCGGGAATGAATGGAGATAGAACTTGTCGCAGTTTGTCATCATCTGCTGCGATCGCTGTATCAATAGGATATTCTTTGCCTTCAAAAACTACTTGGACTTTATCGCTCATGGCTTTGACTAAAATAATTGAACTTGTTTGATAGTCGAGGCATTAGATTTGGCTGGTTTTACTTTGGTTTGAGAATTGGTTTTATTAGATTTAGTAGATTTTTGCTTACTAGTCTTGCCTTGCTTAACGCGAGCATGAAACTCTCGTTGAGGCAAATCGGTTTTAAGTTCTTCTAGCAACTTTTCTACTGGTTCGGGTAGATTAAGTTGCGATCGCCTGACTATTTTAGTTAGGGGAATATCTTCGTGTGTACTAACAGCAATAGTGCAATCAGCCGAATCTCCTGGATGTAATAGAATTACTATTTTTGTAGTGCAGCAATCGAAGTCATAGGGTTCGGGTTGGGTCGTTTTCGGAGTGTCTGTCATTTTAGGTAATGTCCTTAGTTAACTCATAAACTACTCGTTGTTTTTGAACTACTTTCGTACCTTCTACTTCAATGCCTTGTTTCCAAGCTTGAGTAATGGCTTTTTTGTCTGGTTTAACCTCAACCTTTTCATAGCGATATTCTTCAGGCAGATCTTGAGTCGGGATTAGCACCTGACAGCTTGGAGGGTTGGTTTTGATTTTAATAGCTCTAGACAAACCCTCTGTCTTATTAGCGATCGCTCCTGCTTCGTAGAGTTTGATGATAGTGCGGTCGATGGTTTCTTTTCTACTTTTCAGTCTGGCGATCGCACGATTATGAAGCTCTACCAAATATTGTTTTCTTGCGACAATCGCCTCAATTTCAGCATCAATCTGTTCGGCTACATCTGCCACCGCATCAATGGCAACTTCTTGGTCAGATTTATGCTGTAGAAATGAAGCGGTTAAGATTTCGAGATCCGACTCATCTTTGGCTTGTTTGAGTAGATTCCATAATTCAACTGCTCGCTTTGAACTGTATTTTAGAACTTGAGTAGCTAGGCTCATTTTTTACTCCTTAATACTGACTATAAATACAGGTATGAAAGTAGTCTCGCTCTCGTTCAATTTTGGCGACTAAATAACTTGAAGCTTCGAGTTCGTCGTTTTTCGGTTGCCAAACGTATTTGGTTCTTATTGTTTGTTTATCTCTATCTGAATTTGTCGTAAGGTTGGCTTCCATAAGAAGAATTATTAGCTAGTTTAGTTAGCCAATATTCAGGGCGATAGCCCCGTACTACGGAATTATTTCAGATAATTAAACAGGCTCGTTTGATGGATCTTGGGTATAGAAACTTTATCGTTTAAAGCATTGCTCACAATTGGATTGACGTTATTTTGTGGCTGAGAATTTTGCAGCGTTTGTTTTAGACTCTCTCGATATGTCTCTTCGTCGATTGGCTCTAGTTTGACTTTTACAATGTCGGCAAATGTGGGTAGCCAGAACTTAGTATTAATCGATTCAAAATTTTCTAAGGTCAGGCTGTTGCCACAAATCAAATCGGTATTACCCAACCACCAAATAGGACAATAGTACCAAGGAGCGTACAAAGCGAACTGAACCAAGGCGCATTCGAGTAGATCGCGATTGATATCGATGCCAATAGCACACAGACTATAGTTACTCTGGGTTAACAACATCGACCCCGTACCTACGGCTGGCTCGTTGACTGTATGAACGCGAGCTAGCTTATCCCCAGGGCGATCGGATTCAAGAATTTTGCTAATGAATTCTGACACGATCATAGGAGTTGGGAAAAATCCCGTCGCTTGCTGCGCCTTTTTTCCTGAGATTTGGAGCAATAGCCTGCCAAAGTAGTCGTAGGGAAACATCAGTAAATAGGAGAGATCGAACAATTGGTACAGTCTCATCGATGCTCCCTCACAACCTTGGGGTTCTTCGGGTAGTTCCTTGTAACCAGGATGTCCCAAACCAAATAGTATCCAATGTAGAAAATATCTTAGATAGCTCCAACTACTCCAACTATTCCAGCCACCAGATACAGGAATGGCATCCAAACAGTCAATCAACATCTTCTCTGTCTGTTCGTTATAGCTCCAGCTAATCTGAGGAATTTCTCTATCTGGTAGGGTCTCGATTACGAATTTAGGGATTGCTTCTGGCTTTCTATTTTCTATCATGGCGAGTGCTCTTTCCCATTTCCAACGCTCCCAGGCTACTTCGGGTAGCAGTTGACATTCGCTCCAATATTGCCATCTACCCCACATTAAGTTCTCAGTTTGTGCTAGATAAGGAAAGAGCCAACCATGCTTTAAATCTCTTTTTAGATGGGGATCGGGTTTCTTCTTATTTGGTTGTTGAGCTTGATACTGTCGCCAAAGCTGCTGTTTTTTATGGGGACTCAAGGGATATTTCATTTTCAAGAAGAATTGTAATGTTCTTCTCGGCAGCGTTAGCTTGAGCGATAAACATAAAAGTTTACCAAGTTGTACAACTTCGACAACTGTGCTAAATTTATAGCAGGTCGAGCTAACAATATTTTGGTTTTAGGAAAAATGACAACAATCGATAAACAAGAATTAATTAAGAAGGTCGAGGCTTCAGTTGAGTCTGAAATATCACTCGATAAGCTGTTTAATATTTTAGAAACTCTGACGTTGGCGGCAGAAGAAGCAGATCCTCTACTCAAAGCGAAACTAAAAGGACTAGAGGTAAAACAGCAATTGCTTGCTCAAGATGGCGAACCCCTAAATAGTCAAGAGGTAGCGGGTTTGTTGGGCATGACTCGTCAAGCAGTAGACAAAAGACGCAATTCTAATAAATTACTGGGGCTTTCACTGGGAAAAAGAGGTTATCGTTATCCAGCATGGCAGTTTTCCAGTGGGGGTATATTACCTGGATGGGAGTTAGTTTTGGCTGCTCTTGCAGAAATATCATCCTGGGGCAAACTACAGTTTATGCTGAGTGGAGATATAAGGTTAGAGGGTAAAACGCCCTTAGAATGCTTGCAAATAGGGGAAACAGAAAAAGTAGTAGCAGCAGCAAAAGCTTATGGGCAACAAGTCGCAGCGTAGTAGATTACCTGCCCATCCCCTGCCAGCCACAGATTTTCAGAAACAAGTATTACCGATAAGCGAATGCCAAACTACCTGGTATCGGCTAAATCCTTCTAGCTATGATTCTGCACTGTATTTCGACCGTAGTGGCATGGGCAGATATGATGGTTTGAGTCAGAGCTATGGCATTCTGTATGTAGCAGAAGCAGTAGAGGGAGCTTTTATCGAATCTTTCGGACGCAGCCACGGCGCAAAAGGAGTAGCTGAAGCCGATTTGAGAAATCGCAATTTATTTGAGTTAGAAAGCGATCGCCAGCTAACGTTAGTCAATCTTTGGGGGTCGGGATTAGTAAAGATAGGTGCTGATGCAAGAATTACCTCTGGTTCGGACTACGAATTATCGCGAGCTTGGGCAGAAGCCATTTATCTTCATCCCTCAAAAGTAGACGGGATTCGATACTATTCTCGCCACGATAATACCCAGCTTTGTTGTGGATTATTCGATCGTACTTCTGCACATTTGAAAGAGCAAAATGAAGGAAATATAGTAAATAATCCAGAATTGCTGGCGGATATTCTAAAACGTTACGACTACGCTCTTTTGTAAGACTACAATTCTATTTGTTTACAATTGCTGGGTTTTCTTTCTCTTGATGTGTTGTTGTTTTTAGCTTCAGACTTTAAGATCGTTTCAACCTTGTTCCAATGAGCTAACCAACTTTGCTGCCAACTTTTAATGTTTTTCTCTATAGCTAAATTCGGAACAATATCTAAAACTACCTGTTTGTCACTACTATTAACAATT
>CAYXWE010000237.1:0-6217 GCA_964468145.1 uncultured Pleurocapsa sp. | reverse complement strand
ACCAACTGCATCGTAAGAGTCGAAGCACCTTCAGAGACTCCACCTTGTTTGTAGTTAGCTAAGGCTGCGCGACCTATACTATAGGGATTTAGTCCATTATGTCGATAAAAGTTACTATCTTCGATCGCAACTACTGCTGTTTTGAGATGAGGTGATATTTGCTCGATGGTGACATTCTCTCGATTGGCTTCCCCGTGTAGGCTCGTCATCAATCGCCCTTTAATATCGTAAACGTAGCTCGTTTCGGCAGGAACATAATCGCGCAATACTCTCACATCGGGAAGATTGCGGAAACTAATCGCCAAACCCACTAAACCACCAGCAGCAACGGCACTAGTAATCATCGTAATGCCCAACACAGTACCTCCCGCCGCTTTGGCTACACCAGAGAGGAATGATTTAGCAGCACTGGCTTGGGTGTTTTGAGGTTCTGGTTTCTGTAGCATGATTTCAGAAGACACGGTATTTTGATTTCCTCCAACAGAGCATTACAAGCAGTGGTTTGAGCTACTTTAGATTAACTCAAGATAAAACTTATTCGTGCAAGAATAACGTACTTTGAGTTTAGATCGCTAATTGTAGCAATAGTTATTGTCTATTTTAGAGATAAAAAAACCTCGGCTGACTAACCAAGGTTTAAAAATTCAGGAGAAATCAATGTTGACTGAATCGTGCTTTAGGGGCGTATCATCAACATATTAATTTATGTAAATTAATGTAACAAAAAAGCTATATATTTACAAGGTACAGGTACATAACGCAGAGGAAGACGCGCTTATAGGTAAACTACTCAAATAAACTATTGCATCTTTTAGCCGATGATTATTGCCATTACTGCTTTAAAAGGAGGAGTGGGGAAAACGACCACCGCCATACATTTAGCAGCATATCTTGAGACTTTAGCACCAACATTACTAATTGATGCGGATAAAAATCGCTCTGCATTGGTATGGTCGAAAGAAGATAAACTACCGTTCTATGTGGCATCCCAAGCAGGTTCGCCTGGTTTGATTAAAAAGTTTACCCACATTATCATTGATACCCAGGCTAGACCTGAACCCGAAGAACTAGAAGATTTAGCCGAAGGTAGCGATCTGCTAATTTTGCCTACTACTCCCAACCATCTCGATCTCGATACGACAGTCAAAGCAGTAGAGTTACTCAAGAAACTAAATGCGAACTATAAGGTATTGCTGACTAAGGTAGATTCTCGCACCAAGAATGGAAAAGAAGCCCGAAAATTTCTCGAAGATGCAGAATTACCCTTATTTAAAGAAGAGATTCCTTTATTAGTTGCTTTTCAAAGATCTCCCAGTCGCGGAGTTGTGGTTCATGATTTTCCCGATCGCCGTGCCAAAATTGGCTGGAATAGATATAAGGCTGTAGGTAAAGAAGTTGTTGAAATTATTAAATAATTTCTTATTCCTTACGGACAATCACTCCATAAAAAGGATCGCCTCCCCCCATCCCCATCATTTGTAACAAGGGAGGCAGAGAAGATTGATGTACTAATATTTCTGGTTCGGTAAAACCATCTACTGACTGAAAATATTGCCTAACTAAATTAACGCGATCTGTATCCGTACCATCGCGCCAAGCTGCGATCGCTTTTTGATAAAACATCCGATTTGAAAAGCTAATAATTACTAATCCATTGGGTTTGAGGACGCGATATATTTCCGATAAAACTGCTTCTGGATATTGTAAGTACTGAATAGATACAGTTATTAGTACTGCATCAAACTCGCCATCTTCTAGAGGTAGTTTGGGTTGCTGATTTAAGTTTTGGACAAAATAGCTATCGAGTTGAGGATTTTTGGCTAATTCTGCTTCGTTCATGCCATGTCCCACTACACGAGCATACTCAATGTCTGTTGGCAAATGAGATACCCAGCTACTCATCAAATCTAAAATATGACTGTCTGGCTGCAATCTTTCTCGATATAAATTAGTCAGGCGATCGATAAAGCGATCGTCAACATGAGTAACGAACCTGGGATAGTCATAAAAATTGAGATCGTTGGTGTCGTCTAATTTAGTTCTTTGCTCTGGACGCAGCATACAAAAAGGCGTTTTATATTTCAATAAATAAATTATGTTGAATTGTAACGTTTCCTGGGCTTGAAGGCTATAGCCCCAATAACCAATGACCATTCGTGACAAGTTAAGGTTGTGTATTGTTTGTCAATCAGTTTTAAGTCAATGCGGGCGGTCAACAGTTGGAGGTTTCCTCCAACTTACGCCCTTAAAAAGTCACGCATTCAAAAGTCAAAAGGTTCTGAAGTTTATTCGTACTAATGAACCATAAAGAATGATTTTATTCTCCGATCTATATGTAGTGTTTAAAAATAAACTAAACACTATATATGGTAGTTGACCAATTTATTTTTTTCTTAACTTGTCACAGTTGACCAATGACCAATAACCAATGACCAATAACTAATAACTAATAAACCTATGGGTATGAATAATTTTTTATCCTTCGTTCTTCGTCTTTTGTTATTACATCCACTAAGGGAATGATTTGTGCGCATAAGTCTAATGACAAATAACCAATAACCAATGACAAATAACCAATTGATTGTGTCAAATATTTAGCTGTCACACTGCGGAACATTTTTGAGATTTAGGAGTCCTATTATCAATTGACTAATAAGTTTACTTGGCAGAATCGTAACTAAAAAATGGTACTTGAGTTAAGGGATTCTCTAAGATGGCAAACCAACAACATTTAGCATTAATTGAGCAAGGAACAACGGTATGGAATGAATGGTACAGTAAAAACAAGAGAGTAATTCCTGACTTAGCCAAAGCTAATCTTAGTGGTCTTAATTTAACTGGTATTAACCTCAAAAAAGCTAATTTAAGCAATGCCAATTTAAGCCATACTAATTTAACCAAGGCTCAATTAGTTAACGCAAACTTGCAAGGAGCAAATTTTTTAGGTGCAAACTTGGAAGACGCTAATCTTAGGGGTGCAAACTTAGATTATGTCATTTTAACTCAAGCCAAACTCAATCCTAAAACTATAATTGCATTAAAAATTCGTCATGTTTACGATCTGGTAAATGGTTTAGTTGAAGACAAAAATTTTAATGGTATTGATTTAAAAAATACTAATCTATTTGGTGTCGATCTTAGTCATGCCGATCTGAGTAATGCCCAATTAGAAAATGCTAATTTGAGTAATGCTAATCTTAGTCATGCCTATTTATTTAAAGCCGATCTAAGCAACGCTAATTTACAAAATGCCAATCTGAGAAATGCTTATTTTAGTCAAGCAAATCTCAGTTATGTTTATTTCAACGGGGCTTTGTGTTGTGGAGCATATTTTAAAAATGCAGAGCTAAACTTTGCCAATCTATATCGAGCTAAGTTTAGTCGTAAAACGATGATCGATCTCAAATGGTTTTCAGTTTGGAAAATTGTTAATCGTGGTGCGGTCAGAAAAAATCTTAGTGGTATTGATTTAAGTAATGCCAATCTTCAAGGAGTAGATTTGAGCGAAGCCAATCTAACTAATGCTAACTTGAGTCATTCTATTTTGCGCCACAGCAAGCTCGATCGCGCTAATTTAACTAATACAGATTTAGCAGGAGCAAATGTCAAAGGAGTAAATCTAGAGCAAGCCAACTTGAAAGGAGCTAAGTTAAAATCCCTAGTAGGTAGTCAGCAAAAGAAGCGATCGCCCGTAGCAACAAAATCCGCTCCAGTTGACTCTGGTAATGTCATGGTTAAAGAAAAACCAACTACCATTCGGGTTGCATCCCAGACTTCTCCTCCAACTCAAGAATTATCCATCGCCAGGGGTCAAGATAAATCTAAAAAACGTCCTAATGTTTTGGGGTTATTGTTGTTAGCAATACTGGCTTCGGTAGTGGCGGGGTGCTACACTTTTGTGTCCCGCGATCCTAATTTTTACTGGCAGAAATTCTTACAAGAGGTTCAACCCTGGAAAAGTAAGATCGAGCAATTGATTCCTCTTAATTAAAATAACAATTAAAAAAACTGGTAAGTTGTGAGAACTTACCAGCACAATTGCTCATTAATTGAAATAGATTGCCTATTCCTTATCTTCGATTACCTGGTCGATAAGACCGTATTCTTTAGCTTCGTAGGCAGACATAAAGTAATCGCGATCGGTATCTTTCATGATTTTTTCGATAGACTGTCCTGTATTGTCAGCCATCATTTGATTTAATTGGTCGCGGATACGTAAAATTTCTTTTGCTTCAATATCAATATCTGTTGCCTGTCTGCGCCCTTGAACGCCACCTAGAGGCTGGTGAATCATAATTCTGGAGTGAGGTAGTGCCAAACGCTTACCTTTTGTACCGCCACACAAGAGAAATGCACCCATAGAAGCAGCTAAACCAACGCAGATAGTCACAACTTCTGACTTGATATGGCGCATTGTATCATAAATCGCCAAACCAGCAGTTACCGAACCGCCAGGGGAGTTGATATACAGATAGATGGGCTTACCAGGATCTTCAGAATCTAAGTAAAGCATGATGGCAATAATTTGGTTTGCCAAACCGTCATTTACACCTCTTCCTAAAAAGATAATACGTTCGCGGTACAAACGGTCATAGATACTAATCCAGTCGCTATATTGCTGACCTGGAAGTTGATAGGGAACTTTGGGAATACCAATAGGCATGATTATCTTGTATTAAACTTATTTTGATTTTTACGTCAGAGTAGAGACTGGTGTTGGTAAGTCGCTGGTACTTTCTAAAACCTTATCAATCAAACCGTATTCTTTGGCTTCGGCTGGACTCATATAGAACATTCGATCCGTATCTTTTTCCAGTTTCTCTATTGGTTGACCAGTGTTACGACTAAATATTTCTAGTACTGCTTTTTTGTTTTTAATTACTTCCTGGGCGCGAATTTGAATATCTGTGGCTTGACCCCGCGCACCTTGACGAGCTTGATGTAGAATAATTGTACCATTGGGCAAACTAGCACGATAGCCTTTTTCTCCCGAAGAAAGAATCATGGCAGCAGTACCCATTGCCTGACCGATACAGATCGTATGAACTGGTGGTTTGATGTAGGACATGGTATCGCAAATAGCAAATGCTTCTGTCTCAAAACCAATCGAGTCTCCACCGTACCACGATGTACCAGTAGAGTTGATGTACATGATAATGGGTTTTTCAGGATCGTCGAATTGTAAAAATAGTAGTTGCGCCACGATTAACTCGGTGACATCTACTCCGATCTGATCTTTATATTCATCCGATGAAACAAGAGGTAGCCCTAAATAAACGATGCGTTCTTTCAGTAGCAGAGAGGGTAGATCTGGGGGTGGAGTCCGATAGTTACTACCGCCACCGCCTCTATAGGGTGCTTGTACTGCCTTAATTGGTGAGTCCATAGTGTCTTTAGTTAAATTTACCTCTTACGTTATATTGTTATCTACCAGGGGAAACTGACAGAAAAACAATCAATAAGCTTTAATTATTGCTTCGATTTAAAGGTTAGTAAAATGATTTTAACGCATCTATACTGTCAGATTTTAGCGAATCGGATAGATTAAAACCGAACTGCAACCGAACCAACTATATTATTTCTCAATGCTTGTGTAATAAACTATGACCAGAACGATCGCCCTTATTGCTCATGACGATAAAAAGGATGACATGGTAGATTTCGCCTTGCGTCATCAGCCTTTACTATCTCGTTACCATCTCATCGCTACGGGAACAACAGGAAAATTAATTCAAGAAGCCACCGAACTCAAAGTAGAGCGCATGGCATCGGGGCCTATGGGGGGAGATACTCAGATTGCTGCCAAAGTGGTAGCTGGAGAAGTTTTGGCAGTAATTTTTTTGATCGATCCCCTCCACGCTCAACCCCACGAACCAGATATTCAGGCTCTGTTGCGGGTTTGTAATGTTCATTTAGTTCCCTTAGCGACTAATCTGGAAACGGCAGAGGCGATCGCCACTAGCTTTGCTCAGAGTTTGGTAGCTCATTTGATCTTTAATCCCGTTTCCGGAGGCGGTAACGGCAAACAGGATCTGAAGTTTATCAAGCAAATGCTCGAACCTCATTTACATTTAGAAGTTCATTTAACCAGTCCAGATATCGATCCTCAAGAACTAGCAGTTCAAGCGATCGCTCAAGGGGCAGATTTGATTATTGCTTCTGGGGGAGATGGTACGGTTTCTGCAGTAGCAGGGGCATTGATTGGTACAGAGATTCC
>CAYXWE010000236.1:0-6226 GCA_964468145.1 uncultured Pleurocapsa sp. | reverse complement strand
CCAAGATTACTTCGCCATGCAGTCGGTCTTCCAACCCTAACGCGATCGATTACTTTTCCTTTAATTTTTCCATAGCTATAGCTATAAACTTTTTGAATTCCTATACAATCGGAATTATACTGAGGGTCGAAGTTTATGAAGAAAAACCTAACTTCTTTAGAAACAACTTCTAAGGCTATTTGGTAGAGATCTATTTCAAATTCTTGCTTCAGTTCGCTACTTTGGAATTGAGATAAACTTTTCTTTAGTGTATTAACTACATCGATCGCAACTCTCGATAAAAATGCAATTAAGCAATCTCTATTGGGCTTTTTATTATCCTTGCTTGGTAGATTATTCAAGCATAGTAAAAAAAAGCCATACAAAGTTATAGCTGGTTGCTTTGTTATGATTTGAACAGCACTATTTGTCAATCGACGGTCTTCCCGCCAAATAATTTTTACCCGTCTCCCTTCCTGTATTAATTCTGGTAATTCTGTAAAAATTTGAAAAGTTTCGAGCATAAACTTACCTCTTTAATTAAGAAAATCTCTAAAAATTGACATCAAAAACAGTATTTAAAAACTTTCTAAATTGGATTGTATAATTATCTATCGGGACAGATGCGATCGAATGTGCATCCCCAACCAAAAATTGTTCTAACAAGAAGATTAAATAGCTATTTCTAACGATTTAATCGAAACAGCCTTAGAAAATATGGCGATCGCTTATATACAAGACAAACATCTTTTTCTTGACTTTTCGTGGCTTTTGTTGTTTATCTTCATAGGATTTTAACCTTGTCGGTCACTATTTTGACACCAGAGAAAAAATTATTTTGCACAGAGACGCACATTTTTTTCCTGCTATCCCGATAAAAAAAAAGAACGACAAAGACTACTATTTGCAAGAACAACAACTATGTCTATTCTTAACAATTCTGACATCAACGCACAAAGACTACAACTACAACCTTCTCTTAGCAACCGTTCTTTAACCATCTCTGAAATACTCGCACAAGTAGAACAAGACACAGAAGATAGTCTTCTTGCTCGTAACCAGACATATCCAAGCTCTAGTCTACTGGAACAAACAAGAGCAGAGGTCGAAGATAGTCTGCTTAATTCAAGCTCTAGTCTACTCGAACAAACAAGAGCAGAGGTCGAAGATAGTCTGCTCAATCGTGACGGAACATATACAACTTCCAATACGCTTACAGATCTAAGAGAAAACCTTGAGGATTACTACCAAAACATCGTTAGACCAAACATTCGAGCAACAGGAGCTAATGCTGCTAGAGAGCAATGGGAGATAGGAGCAAGATTCATAGAAGGAGTAAATAGAAGATTGGGATACGATAGATTTGATGTCGATGAATTACTTGGTGATGCTTCGAGAAGCTTTGCAGCAAATGATTTTGACAATTTCTATGCTTCTAGTTCGGTAATAGCCGACATATAATATTCGATCGTAAATTGTATTTTCCATTTGTTGGCAAAAACAAGCTAACTCTGTACAAAAAAGATCCGCTTCAGTATCTTGGCTGTCAATATTTGCTAATGATTCGACAAATTTGGAAGTCTTAAGAGCAAAAAGTTATAGAGCAATGCAATTAGATTTTTCAGCAACATAGTTACTATGCACATCGCTCTTTTCAGCGACCTTGATTTTACAATAGCAACGCACATTTTCCACTAGCTATCCCGATAAAAAAATATAGCAATTTTAAATGACTCTTTCTCACTATGAACCAACTAAATTTTGACGGTGTTTTACAATCGGGCAATCTAGAAGATACTTATCAGTTTACGCTCGAAGAACAAACCAATGTAGAAATTAATGGCACTTCCTTCACTTCGGTGGAAAATTTTGACCCTGCTTTTGACTCTGCTTTAAATCCTGGCGTAATTTCGATTCCCATCTCAACTCCAGCCTACAGAGTAAGATTTCGACTCGGCGAAGATGCAAACGGCAACAATCAAATTGATAATGGAGAAGTAATTGGCGAACCTTTATGGCTTCCATCTAGTACTGTTAGCGATCCTATGACAAGCTTCGCAGGGGCTTTAGATGCTGGCGATTATCTAATCGAATTAACTCCAACAGGTACGCTAGCAAGTCCGATTACAGATCCTTCATTTAGCATCAGTTATGAATTAGATGTCGATCTCACTACCTCTGCAAACACTTTTTCAAACAGCAATAATTCGGGAAACGGTAGCTCGAACACTAACTCGCAAAACGATTCTATAATAGACCCGTCAACCGATGAAGGCAATACCCAGATCCTTACAGACCTACAAGCAGGATTGAGCGCGCCCGCATTTGCCGATCTTGATGCTGACGGTGATGTAGATGCTTTCATCGGCGATGCCAACGGCGAGATTTACTATCTGCAAAACGATGGTAGTGGCAGCTTTAGCGAAACAACTGGTGTGGGAAATCCTCTCGACGATTTCGGAGTCAGTTTGCTTGGCACTCCTGCCTTTGCCGATATTGATAGTGATGGCGATCTTGATGCTTTTATCGGTTCGAGAGATGGCACAGTCAAATCTCTAATAAACGATGGTAATGGTGTCTTTACCGAAGTAGCTCCCAACAGCAATCCTTTTCGCGCTCTCAATCGAGGTCGTAGTGCCAACACCAGACCTACCTTTGCAGATATAGATAGCGATGGCGACGCTGATGCTTTTATTGGCGTTGCTAACGGTACAGTCAGAAGTTTTGAAAATGATGGTGATGGCAATTTTACCGAACTGACTGGCGGGAACAATCCTTTGAATGGTGTCGTCGTTCAAGCTGACAGTGCGCCTACTTTTGCTGACATTGATGGCGATGGCGATTTAGATGCTCTGGTTGGAAGTTCAGATGGCACTTTGAACTATTTTCAAAATGATGGCGAAGACGGTTTTAGCGAAGTATCTGGCGCAAACAATCCTTTTGACGATCTAGATGTAGGAAGAACTAGTACGCCAACATTTGCCGATCTAAATGGAGATGGCACTTTAGAGCTTGTTGTTGGAGCATCAAACGGTACTGTCAGCGTCTTTGAATCAGGAATACTAGCTCCTGAAGATCTAGCAACGCAACAACCCGTAGGAGATGTAGAACGAGACTTTGGAACTTCTTTGATTGGCGAAGAGGCAGCAATTGAGACTGGTTCGATTAGTGATGATAATCCTGTCGATTTTTATGCCGTCTCCGTAATTTCTGGAGAGACAATTGACATTACTCTTGAGGGATTAGCCAGTGATGCCAATCTTGCTGCTATTGAAGATGTCAATTCTAACAATATTTTTGATGTTGATGTCGATGAAATATACGCCATTTCCAATCTTGGTGGAGTCAATTCTGAAAGCATTTCTCTTGACGAACAGGGTGACTATTTAGTCGCGGTTTATCAATATAGTGGCAATACTGAGTATGTCTTACAGTTCGACCAAGAATTTGGTAATGAATATAGTTGAAATTAACGTTTGTAGTGTTTTAGCCGAAATATTGACGGCTGAGAATATAGTAACCTCAATTACCAGCAAACAAATCCCATCCAAGGAACTTCTACACACCATTCGCCATCAGTTAAAAGAGCAGATTCTTTAGATTTGGTAGATTCAGTATTATTGATGGAAGCTCGATCTAGTTGAATATTAGCTGCTTTAGCGGGTAATACGTTTAGACCGAGGATATTGATGGTTAAAAGAGCTAAAGATAGTTGCTTTTTCATGACTTATACTGACATTCGATAAAGAAATTTTTAAAATTTGTTTTGTTCTTATGAAGCCAGTATAAAGTTGCTATATGAGATAACCCGTGACGACTGTCACTAAGCGATCGAGTTGACGATCGCCAAAAAACACGATTGAGAAAAATTTGACTAATCTAAAGACTACTAGAATTAAGGCTTTCTGCTTCCCCAGAAGTTTGGGGTAAATGCAAACCACATTCTTGTTTTAGACCGCGAAAACGGGTATCTCTGCCATTGCGATCGTCAGCAGTCACGGGGCGACTGGAGTGCCAATCACCAACCGAAACATAACCTCTGTCAAAATAAGGATGGTAAGGCAGGTCGTGAGATGTGAGGTAACGATAGATATCTCTAGCATTCCAATCTAGAATTGGATAAATTTTATATAAATTTTCTTGCTGTTCGATTCTGGTAAGATTTTGACGGTGTTCGGTCTGATTTTTTCGCAGTCCAGCTAGCCAAGCAGTAGCAGAAAGTTCTTTTAATGCCCGTTGCATGGGTTCGACTTTGCGAATGCGATCGTAAAGGTTAAAAGCATCGACATCATCTTGTTCCCACAATTTACCATGTATTGCCTCCATCCTCGCGGGAGAAATGGGAGACTGATAGACTTTCAGATTTAACTCTAGTCTTTGAGTTAGCTGTTCGGCAAATTTATAAGTTTCTATGGGCAAATAGCCAGTATCGATCCAAATCACGGGAATTTTGGGCATTACTTTCGTGACCAAGTGCAACATCACCGCTGCCTGGATACCAAAGCTAGTACTCATTACCAGGCCACTACCAAAGGTTTCCGCACTCCATTCAACTACGGATGCTGCTTCGGCATTGGCTAATTCTTGGTTGACTTGAGATAGGTTAAGATTGGGTGCTTTAACGGTAGTAGAGATCATCAATTCCAACTCTCTAAGGGTTTTGGGCAATTGGTCGCAAAAAAACAATAGCAGACAATTGTTAATTGTTTATTTTTTATAATTTAAAGATAGTGAAATCTATCTATGATGGGACAATTCAATACAGGAAGTTTACAGAAGATAATAACAATTACCAATCATCTACGTCAGTTTGTCTTTCTAGTAAAGAAATAGCTAAGGCGATCGCTTTTTTAATTCCTTCATCGGTTTCTTGGTTTAAGGCAGTTTGTAATGGCTCGATGGAATTGCGATCGCCGATTTTCATTAAGGATAGGGCTGCGGATTTGCGTGTTTCTCCTTCGGGATGAGTTAATAATTTAGTTAGGTTGGGTATGGCTGGCTGATACTTTAAGTTACCTAAGACTGCGGATGCTTCACTGCGGACGTTGGCTGCATCATCGCTCAAGGATTTGACCAATAAATTCAAAGCTTGAGTATCGTCGCGATTTTCTTCTGCTGCTTTAGCGATCGCACCGACGACTGCTGCACGAACTTCAGGAGAATCCGAACTATAGGCTGTATATAGTTTGTCTTTGGCTTTCGCGCCAATGAAAGCTAATGCCCAGGCTGCATGACCCTTATTACTTTCAGTCGAATCTTTAGCAGCTAATACTTTTAATAAAGGATCTACCGCAGCTTCTCCCATACGAGCCAGCGCGCCAATAGCAGAAGCCTGAACTACGGTATCATCATCGTTGAGCAGCGCGTAGATTAGATGAGGTACGGCGCGAGGATCTTCAATCAAAGTTAAAGTCTTTCCTGCTGCCCTTCTGACTACGACATTAGGATGATGTAATAGAGCTTCAATAAGCTGCTCCACTGCCGGTTCGCCAATTACCTTACCTAACGTTTCCGCGTAATACAATCTTACCAGACCTCTAGTATCGCCCAAACCTTCAATCATCCGAGCGATGAGCTGGCGATCGCCTGTCTTCAAAGTCGAGCGAGCGATTTGTTCGTCAATACTGGCTCTAAGTTCGTCTGCTTTGAGATGAGAAAGGGCGGGTACTACCTCATTGTTATTCTTGGCTGTATTGGAGTCGGTCATATTAACTATTAGCGGTCAAGTTAGCCTGTTGTTCGCGAATTCTCGCTAGTTTGGCATCAATATCGGCAAGTTGAGGCTCTAATTTTGCCATAGTTGCCTTTTTGGATAGCTTGGCTTTTTTAGCTGCTTCTAAGGTATCGCTAACCAAACGTTCGCGATATTTTTCAAATTCAACAATTAATTCTGCCAATTCTTCTGCGGTTACTGGGGTATCTGCCATATTCACTATTCCCAAGTAGAGATGTTGTTATCTTGTTTTATGGTAATAATTTTCTCAGATCTAGAGCCAACAGTAAACCACCAATCTGGCAAAGAAATAGACCTTATGCTCATAAGTCATTTCCTGCTTTCAATTATCATTTAAAGTAGTAGTTTGCGTACCAGCAAGTCAAGAGAATGGGTTGAACGCAGAAAGCACTGTTATTGCTATTGAACCAAATACATTTGATAAAAAGCGATTAGTTAGACACTTGGGCGATCTAGAAGTTAACTATCTGCAAAATGTCAAACGAATATTAGAGAGCTATTTAGATTTAAATA
>CAYXWE010000235.1:0-6226 GCA_964468145.1 uncultured Pleurocapsa sp. | reverse complement strand
TCTTACCGCTATTGCAACAATCGTTTATCGCTCCCCGACTTATCTTCAAATTAGATGAAAATAACGTTATTCGCTGCCTAATATCTTTGAGACTAAATGAAGATTGGAGCTTTAGGGAAACCTTTCCCAATCTGAGAGATATTTTTCCTTTTAATGATAATGTTATTCTTTTTTTAGATAGTTATTTTATTTATTCTACTCACCCCCAAGCGCAATATTTACCTTGGTTAAATATGCCTGCTGGAGTTGTCGATCCCCAAAATGGGCTGATTGACCTCAAGGCTGGACTGAACTTTGCTGCTTGGATACAACTAGATATTTTTAGCACCGCTACAGATTGGCTAAAAGAAGTAATTGATACTAATAAAAAATATAAATGCTGGGGGACTTTAGCTCCTAAACGAGTCAATCCTTATCCAGTAATGAAACTCACCGCCCCGCTTTTGGCAAGCAACTTAAGTCTTGCTGATAAATTGGCTCTGGGAAATCCCGCTATCATCATTGAAATTACCGAACCTATCAGACTAATACTAATTCAGAGGATCGGTTTGCGCCTGGCAGTCACTACAGAAGATCTGGAGTTTAGCGTCGATATTTCCAGAAGCAGCCCAGGCTTAACTTTTAATGCCAGACCCAAACCAGGCAGAGAGTTTACTACCGATAAAATCCTTAATTTACCAGGAGGAGAAGATTTTCAAAGCTTTGTTCCCGATGAATTGACTCAAGCGTTTGAGAATTGTGCGCTGAGGCGATTTTCTATTGTTGTAGCCAGGTTAAAAGCTATTACCTTTATTAGTCTGGCGATCTATACCCCCAGAGACTTTCGGTGGGAATTAATTCCCGACATTATAACTTTAGAAGATATCTTCTTACAGATTGAATCCTTTCCCAACGGTTCTAATAGCTTTACCTCAGTCTTTTTGAGGGCAAGCTGTCAGCTATTTCCCAATATATTTCCAGGGACTTTTGATTTTAGACTCGAACTCCAACAAGCAGGAAATAAATGGCAAATTGGGGGGATTAGCGGTCGCTATTACGGTAATGTTCCCCTCAGTAGCTTGGCAGCGGAAATTCTTGGCAGCGATACAACTGTGCCAGAAGAGTTAAAGGATATTATCTTTTCCGAATTTGGCGTTAGCCTTATCAGACAAGGCACGAGCTATTCCTATTCCCTTTTTGGCAGAGTTGAGGCAATTTTGCCAATTCTGGATACCCAACTCGTTTCATCCTTATCTATAGTTGCTACCTACCAAAATCCTGGCTATGAGATGACTTTGTTGGGGGCATTCGCCATCAAACAAGAAAATTTCCGCTTGGTTGTCAAACTCGGCACTTCTAATAAAGTAATGGAAGCTACTTGGAGGTCGATAGGCAACCAATATCTACAAATAGAAGACATTGCCCGAGCCTTTGGGTTCGATGAAAATGAAATTCCCCAAGTTTCCCAAGGACTAGACCTTTCGCTGCGAGCAGCCAACCTAACCTACGACTTTGGCGACCAAACCCTAACAATCGCTTTCGAGTCAGCCAATTATGGGCAAGCCTTTTTTGCAGTCCTTAAAAAATCGACCAACCAAAAGTCCTCCCGACAAGTTGTCTTTGGGCTAATTATTAGTAATAAAAATTTCAATCTTTCCAATCTTCCCGTTACGGGAAAAGAATTTCCTGCCGAAAAAAGCCTGCGGATTAACGATCTACAATTTTTCTTGGCTTCTCAAAATCTTGACTCCGCACAAGTCAACAGCTTTAGTAACTTAATTCCTCCTGCAATACCGATCGTTTTTCCCGTTCCACCCCCTGGAAACAACCCGAATTTAATCCCAATTAAAAAGGGCTTAAACATATCTAGCAACCTTGAGTTTCGCAATACTCCTCAAGTGTTGGCTTTGCCACTCTCTTCGGAAATTCAGGCAACAGACTCTGCGCCAGTTGCTACTCCAACTCCCGTAACCGACAACACTAAATGGTTTCCTCTCAAAAAACATTTGGGAACTCTCTATTTTGCCAGAATCGGTTTGCAATACAAAGATAATTCTCTGTGGTTTTTGCTCGACGCTTCTATCTCGTCAGCAGGACTTACTTTAGTTTTAGGTGGCTTATCTTTTGGTTCGACTCTCAAAGAATTTAAGCCAAAATTCAACCTCCAAGGCATTGGCATCGAATACGAAAGCAAAGGAAATATTTCCATTACGGGATCTTTGCTAAAAACTACAGTTGAAGGAAAAGATAACTACTCTGGCGGGATTATCGTTGAAACTAAAACCTTTATCCTCTCTGCCATTGGTTCATACACCACAACCGATCGAGGTCATCCTTCCCTCTTCATCTATGGCATTCTCGATAAACCTGTTGGGGGTCCTCCCTTCTTCTTTATCACGGGACTCGCCTTGGGTTTTGCCTACAACCGCAGTTTGACCTTACCCATCCTCGATCGCATTCCTCAGTTTCCTCTCGTTCGCGCTGCCATAGAAGGAAAACAGGCAGATCCTACCAAACTAATTTCAATCCAACGAGAACTACAGCCTTATCTTGCTCCCAAACCAGGGCGCGTCATGCTGGCTGTGGGGATTAAGTTTACCTCCTTTAAGATTATCGAGTCTTTTGTACTGCTGGTTGCCACTTTTGGCGATCGCTTTTCCCTAGAACTCCTCGGTATCTCAACTCTAGTTTCCCCACCCCTGCTGCCCCCCAATAAGCCCCCTCTCGCCCGCATCCGTTTTGCGATCCTGGCTCGCTATGTTCCTTCCGCAGGTATCCTCAAAGTAGAGGGCAAAATTCTGCCCGATTCATACCTCTTTGATGGCAACTGCCGACTTAGTGGTGGATTTGCCTTCCATAGTTGGTTTGCTGGTCGCCATGAAGGAGACTTTGTCCTGACGGTTGGGGGCTATCATCCCCGTTTTCGGATTCCCCCTCACTACCCCAGAGTCGATCCCCTCGCTCTCAATTGGCGCATTAATAACAAATTAACTGTCAAAGGAAGTCTTTACTTTGCTCTGACTGCCTCGGCAATTATGGCAGGAGGTCGCTTAGAAGCAGTTTGGCAGTCGGATAATATCAAAGCCTGGTTTGTTGCCAATGCTCATTTTATCGTCGCTTGGCAGCCCTATTCCTACGACGCTCGAATTGGAGTGAATCTGGGCGCATCTTACTCATTCTGGTTTTTCGGTCGTCAAACAATTTCTATAGAAGTAGGAGCAGATCTGCATATTTGGGGACCCAAATTCTCTGGCACAGCCACGATAAATCTTTCGGTGGTTTCCTTTACCGTCCGTTTCGGCGATCGCTCTTCGAGAGAACCTAAGCCGATTAGTTGGTCGCAATTTAAGCAATCTTTCTTACCTGCCGATAACCAAGTTTGTACTATTGGGGTTGAGAGTGGCTTACTCCGCAAAATTGGCGAAGGTCAATCCGAGATTTTTATTGTCAATCCCCAAGAATTTACTTTTACCGCGAACTCTGTAATTCCAATTAAAACTGATTCCGATAATCAAAAAATTGGCATCGCCCCAATGGCGGTCAACAGCAGTAGATTTAAGAAATCAGAATATATTTTGGCGATTTATCGGGGAACAGAAGACATCAGCGATGAATTTGAATATACTCCAATCTATAAAAACGTTCCTACGGGATTGTGGGGAGAATCTAATAGCAACAATCCCAATAGAACAAGGTTTATCGAAAATGTATTATCTGGAGCTACAATAAAGCCCGCCAATCCTCCCAAACCAGGACAAACACAGGCGATTCCCCGCAAAAACCTAGCTTACGATACAGAATCGGTAGACAACGCCTATCAATGGAACTCATTTTCTACTTTTGCCCAAAATACGGAAATTAACGAAGATATAAGAGAAAGAAATATTGGCGCAAGTATCACTTCCGAAGCTGTTAAAAATGCCAGAAAAAGCCTGCTGCAAAGCCTGGGATTATCGGATACTGAAATCGATTTAGAAGAATTTGAGACAGAAAAAGGAATCGAGCAAGCATTTATTGTTGCTCCCGAACTTGAAGCTGCGATTATTTAATCTGGTTGTTTTTATGTTGTTATTTTTTATAAATTTTAAATTTGAATTATGAGCGTCAAAGTTACCGACTCCACAGCCACAGGTGAAATCCAGTTTATTCAAAATCAGCAAACACCTTTAGATGTTGGAGAATATAAAATTGAGATCGAGCAAAATGTCGAAATTGACAATATTAATGAAAAATTTGCTTCTGACTTAACTTTTGTCGTACAAGGAAATCGCTTTGAATTAAAACCCGAAGAAATTCATGCTGTTTTTCCCCCAGCAGGCAGCTTTGGCGATCGCTCTCACGTTCTACCCCACATTGCCCTCAAAAGTAGTACCTTACCTTGGGAAAGATCGGCACAACCCGAAAATCAAGATCTACCCTGGTTAGCATTGCTGACTATTCATGAAGGGGAAGATCTTTTACGGACTATTCAAAAAGAAACTATTTTAGAAACAATTATTACTGATTCTCTAAATAACCAAATATCTCAAGAGCAAAAAGAACAATTGTGGGCGTACCTTTTATCTGAAAATGTTGCCTGGATTCAGTCTTTAGATCGAGAAGCGATCGTAGTAGAAAAAAGTAAAAGACAGTTAGAAAACCTAGAAGGAGAATTTGCCGAACTTGAAGAACAAGTAGAAGCGATTTTAGCCCAATCGGGAAATACCAAAATTATTACTCTCGCTCGATTACAGCAACCTGCTACAGGTACTATTAAATGGTCTGGCATAACCTTAGAAACTGGGCAACAAGAAGACGATAAAGTCTCTGTAATTGATGTACCTAAAAAGCTACTGTCAGAGATCTTACCTACAATAAACGACTTGCCATATTTAGCTCACGTCCGTCAAGTTACACCAGGAGACAGCGAAAACGGCGAACCTTTATCTTTAGCGATCGCTAATCGATTGCCCAAACAAGCAGGAGTCAGTACAGCTTATCTAATCTCTTTAGAAGATCGATATAACAATAATGGTGAATTTGATTATCAAAACGCTACCGATGAAGATTATATTCGTTTGGTTGTCCTCAAAAGCTGGAGTTTCTCTTGTACCGAACCCGAACAAAGTTTTATGGGTTTGCTCAAAAATCTCGATCGAGATACTTTAAAGTTACCAACACAAGATAATCCCCAAGCAAACCAATATCTCAGCCAAGGATATATTCCCCTACCCCATTATCTCCGACAGGGGGGCAAAACTTTTTCTTGGTATCATAGTCCTCTCGTACCAGGGCAAAATCAAACAAATCTAGCACTTGCTCAACTTGCGGTTCGTAGTGCAGATCGACTTATTGCCTACAATTCTGATACTGGTTTATTTGATGTTTCCTATGCAGCAGCTTGGCAACTCGGACAACTATTAACCCTACAAGACAAACAGCTTGCTACCAGTCTCTTTAATTGGAAACGTACCAACGCTCAAAAACTAGCTCAAAACGATCGGCAGGCACTTTTTCCCCATCTCTTTCCTGAGAATAATCTCGATCTTGGGGAGCTGGATTTTCCTGAAGATCTTAACACCTGGTTCGAGCAATTGGGATTACTATACGATGTTCCCTTTAATTATTTAGTACCCGATGAAGAAATGCTTCCTTCAGAATCAATACGCTTTTTTTGGTTAGATTGGTTTTGGATCGAATCTTTACTAGATGGAGCGTTTAGTATCGGTAGAGTGCAAGACTCAGACGCACAGCAGGATCGCAATAATAATCCTTTAACCAGTCAAGCCAAGCAAATTACTGGTTTTATCATGCGATCGGAAGTAGTTTCAGGTTGGTCTGACTTACAAATAGATGGTTCTGAATCTTCTATATTGAACGAGCGACCGATGAATCAGGATGAAAAGCTGGCAATTTTACGTCGCGATCGCCTTGCAGAAGATATTTTAATTTGCCTGTTCGATGGGGAAATCAACACGGTCGATATCTCTCTTAAGCCAGAGGGGCTGCATTTTGGTTTTAACAATGATGACGCTGGAAATCTACATCGAGAGTTAAGAAGGTTAGATGGAACGGAAATGAGTAATTGGCAAGTTCGACCCATTCCTGGGCAAGATGAGAATCAGACAGTAGTTAACATCGATGATTTAGTCAATAAAATTAAGGAGGAGTTAAAAAATCAAAATGAGATAGACGACTCAACTCCTTTTACCTCAGCTGAGTTTGCCTTACAAATGATTCAAGGCGCAGAAAAAGTTAGGTTTGTTAG
>CAYXWE010000234.1:0-6256 GCA_964468145.1 uncultured Pleurocapsa sp. | reverse complement strand
CTGGGGGAACGTATAGATCTGTACCGCTATCCCCAGCCAGATCGCGATCGATTTGTTCTCTTTCTGAAACACTAAATAAAGAAGGCAATCCAGCTTTACCAAGATTACTAGAAATACCCAGGCGATCGAGTTGAAAATTTCCTTGAATTATAGAATTGTCGAATACTAAATCGAGGGGATTACTAGAATGCCCGATTGCATTATTAATTACTCGATAAAACTCTTGAGTAAATTCGAGATCGGGATTAGAAAGATCGATAATCGAGTTACTCAAATCTATGCTCTCTCTACCATTATCGAACGCTTTATTACTAACTTTGTCTTGCAGTATTTCTAAAGTCATATAACTGCGGGGTTCGACTCGTGCGTATGCCTCTAATGGTTCAGTAATCCAGAAAGTAAATGATAATAAAATAGTTATAAACCAAGACAAAACGACCATAAAGTTTCAGCAATTATTTATCGATAAACTAATCAATAGATTGAGCCAATAAACCACTAGCTGCCCCCAAACCGACAAAATTTGGCAACCAGGCTGCGAGCCAAGGAGGAACAACTCCAGAAATACCTAAAGATGCACTGATAAAAGATAAAAGATAATAAGCAAAAATCAGACCGATACAGATCCCAAAACTCGTAGCTTTACCAGAATTTTGCGGTTTTATTCCCAAGGCTGCACCAATCATAGCAAATACCAAACAAGCAAAAGGAATTGCCATCTTTTCTTGGATGCGGACTTGCCATTTACGAATTCTTTGTTCGTCCGCACTTTGTTTAATTATCTGGAGATATTCTTGAGCTTCAAAAATATTCATCTCATTAGTTCTTTTACTTTTTTGAGTAATATCAAAAGCGGTTTGAGGCAATGCTAATTTTTGATGTTGGAAACGAACTACATTGTTATAACCACCATTACTACCAATTAAATAAATAGTGCCATCATAAAAATCCCAGACATTTTTTGATACATTCCACTTAGCAGATTTAGCAACTACAATTTGACTAACAGATCGACGAGATCGATCTAATACAGTCAGATTTTTCATTTGTTCGCCATCAAATTCTTCGGCATAAAACAATCTAGTCAATACTTCTCTGGTACGCCCGTCTTCTGTTTCTATATTGTCATATTCATCAAATAAAATATTCTCAGTTTCAAAGTTGGGTCGAGTTTTTCCCAGAGCTTTTTTAAGAGTAACTGAAGCTTGATAGTTGGCCGCAGGAGCAACAAAATTATTAAAGAAAAAAGTTATGCTGACAATACACAAACTAAAAGCGATCGCTGGCATAATTAAACGATATACATTGACCCCAATACTTCGCAGGGCAATTAATTCGCTATCGCTAGAAAGACGGCTATAAGCCATTAAAGTTGCCAATAAAATTGACATGGGGAAAGCTAAAACAATAAATTCTGGTAACCGTAAAACTAAAACTTTAAACGCTACGCCCCAATATAGTCCTGAATCTGTCACCTGACGAATAAGTTCAAACACCGCCCCGATAGACAGACCCAGAGAAGTAAAGATACCCATGCCAAATAAAAATGGCAAGGTTAACTCTTTGATGATGTATAAGTTCATTATCGATAAACCTATACTGGCTTGATGTAAGAGTTTCAATTTGCCAATTTTCATACTAATATATACATAAGAAAAAACTAAATGCAGCCTAACCTGGACATGGCTTTTAATAACTTAGTTCTGATTTTTCTTGCTTAACTTTTGATTTAGCTATGTGCCAACATTTGTATATGGCAACGAGAAAAAAGCCTCCTGCATAAATTTTCAAGCTATCTTCTAACGTACCGATCCAGATTTGCCAAAATTTGATTATTTGGGAATTTTCGGTAAACATTGAGAGAAACAATGTATTGTTGCTAACAGTATCAAAAAAAACCATTCCCATGGTTAATAAACATCCAATCTTAAAGTAAATAAAAGAATCGCGAAATATTTGAATTGCTTGCCATTCTTTAGCGACATAAATTAAAAAAATTAATAAATATCCGCCAACAATTATGTCGTCTGCTAGATCGCTAATATTCGTCTCTTCAAAAGAAAACAAAATTTTGAGGATGAAGTGTATCAACTTATCTATATTTTCGTGAATTTCAAAAGCATCATCAAAAGTCAAAAATAATAAACTAAGATAGCTAGTTCGCCAAAAAAAACTGCTTCTATTTAAAATGCGATCGCCAGAATTTTTAGCACTGGAGAAAATTTTTTTAGCTAAAAAAGCACCCCCCAGTAACTGCAAGCAAGACAAAATTGTCATATACCCTCCCTCTTCAAAGTAAGCTTTGGGAGAGTGACCCGCTGCCATTGCACCTGATATCGCTAGAGTAATTGCCAAACTTTCTAAAAACAAAACAATAGCTAGTAGTTGACTGGCAGATTTTTCGGCTATCTTCATTATTTGTCTAGATTCGGGCGATCGCAACTATAATTATTCCCATTAATTAACCTATTTTATAGGTTATCTTTGGAATTAATTAACAATTAATCTAGCTTTGCGCAGTATGAAATTGATTAATGTTTCTTCTTTAGATATAATCTGAGCTGTAGCATCCATACCTGCCTGAATTGGGTATTTTTGCTCGTTTTTGAGAAAGTAGTCTCTTTCTGGTTCGATAGTAACTTCATAATAAGAACTTGCAACTGCAGAACCACCAGCAGTTTCAGGAGTTACAATATCGGCAGAAATTTCTCTGACTGCGCCAGTAAGTACGCCATAATCTGGATAGGGATAGGCAGAAAAGCGCATCAGAACCTTACCGCTTTGGCATTGATTAACTTCAGTTTGAGAACATAGTTCGACTTTACTAATATCTCCAGCATTGACACGAGCTTTAATACTTAAGGGTACATTTTGTGGAGCAATGCTTGCTATGGTATCGCCTACTCCTACTACTTGACCTGGATTGCGTAACCGAAGCTGATGTATCCTACCGTTTGCAGGTGCTTTAATCTGAATTTTCTTAAGTTCTTGTTCTAACTGTTTTAGCTCTACACGATCGCTATTGAGTTGATTTTGAATTACGATCTGGTTATCGATTAAGCTTTCTCTTTCTTGGTTCAAGACTGCGATCGCCGATTCTCCACGTAATTTTTCCTGAGTAATTTGTTCTTTGGCTATATCCACCCCAGAGCGATTAGGATCGATTAGAGCTTTTGTTCTTCTAATTCTGGCTAAGGCTACTTTGTAAGCCTGTTTTTTTTCTGAAATTTGCAATGTAGATACCACACCACTTTCAGCAAGTTGTTGATAGCGTTTTAGTTCTTCTTCGGCGAGTACCAAAGCTGCGTTAGCCTCTTGTAGTTCGGCTTCTGTAGTCGCTTGTAAATTTTGGTATTGTCTGAGTTCTTGATTAAGATTAGCCTGGGCAGAGGCAATGTTGCGCTGTATCAACAATTCTTCTGAGTTTATTCTACTGATTAAATTTTTTAGTTGTGCATCAATCTGTCCTAGTTGTTGCTGGCTTCGGTCGATGTTTTGTTCTAACTGATTTTGTTGAGTCAAGAGTCGATAATCGCTCAATAGGGCAATTACATCTCCTTTTTGAACCTGCTGATTTTCTTTGACTTCAATACTTGTAATTGTTCCTTCCATAGCTGCTTGGACAATGCGTAATTCTCCAATAGGACGAACTATACTTGGTGCTTTGACCGTAACCTTATATTTAATTACGTTTGCCAAACCCACTGCTGTGGCAACCGCCCCTACTAAAAAAATTGCTCCTATTTTTGTCCAGGGACTCAAAGAAGGCATTAAGCTATCGCTGTCAACAGAATCTAGAGCATGATAGAGTTCTGAGGTGTTTTGATTGTTGAGGGATAAACTACCGCCCGATTCTCGGTTGGTTAAATGGGAAATGCTGTTACCTAAAGCTTCAATTCCTTGACTCTTTCCTGGAGAATTATTAGATAGAGGATAGGCTTGTCTATGATTGAGTTTTTCTAAAACTCCTGGAGAAAATTGCAGATAGCCTTTCTCGGCAAATCTAATACTGTAAGCAAGTTCTTCCATAGAAATAGTTTTGAGCAAATAACCCTTAGCCCCTACTTCTAAAACCCGATCGATATATTCTTGTTCATCGTGGATACTCAAAACGATGACTTTAATGTTTGGGAAGTGTCGGGCGATCGCTTGAGTAGCTTCTAAACCATCAACTCCTGGCATCTCAAGATCCATCAGAACAATATCGGGGTTTAATTTTTTGCTTTGTTCTAGGGCAGCTAAAGCATTATCAACACTAGCCACAATTTCAAAATCTGACTGAAGCTCTAAATAGCTGCATAAAGCTTTTCTAATAAAAGCACTGTCATCGACCAAAAGAATTTTAATCTTTTTGTGTCCGAATATTTCCTTGTCAGTTGCTAATATCTTTTTATTCTCAGAATCATTTGAAATTTTATGATTAATCATATTTTTTGTTAAATGTATTTTTAACAATATTTTTTATTTAAAAGGCGAGTATATAAATCTAATCAATTATTTTGTATATATTTGTTTACTATATATTCTGTAAATATTTATCTAAGTAAATTTATATTTTTGACTATTTAAATTAACTGTTCAAAGAACACTTTCCCAGATATATACAATTTTAAATTACATTACTATTAATAAGTATAACCACTTTATATATAAAGTGATTGTTGATTGTGTAAAGAAAATATTGTCTACTATTGAGCAAATAAAAAATCAGGTTTTGTACTTAGAAAGCCAATGTTTTAGCTTCGATGCCGCTTTTCGCATTTTTTAAAATATTTATTAGAAGCTACTGATTGATAATTCAAAGCTTATATAAGTACCTAAGCAGAATTATTTATACATTTGGGTGACGGGGTGACGGGGTGACTAGGAGAGTAAATATTACCTACCCTTCGGGAGCGGAGCATTCCCTTGCTAGGTGCGCTACCCAAAGCGCCTGTCGGCGGCGCGGGGTCTCCGCTCTACCTACCCCTCACTATGAAATTGATTTTGCATGACTACTTATCTTTAGACCTCTTGCATAAATCATTATGAGATAGCTAGGCAAAGAGTAATGAGTAATAAGTAATGAGTAATAAGTAATGAGTAATGAGTAATGAGTAATGAGTAGAAACTAAAACAAGGTTATTTACTATTCATGCAAGAGGTCTTTTAAATAATAGGCATTAAAGTATTTTAACCATTTATTGAGCTATCTATCATTTATTGTTTAATCTGCTAAATATAGAGATCGAGTTGTGTTTACACATTATTTACAAATTACCACTTAGTATTTACTGTTTCTTTAAAGATTTTATTGTTTTTTCTATTGTTTTTTTCTAAAAAGTATCTTATATTTAATTTGTAGACAGCGATAATACTTAGTTAGTATATTTAAGACAGAATAAGAAGTTTTAAATTAAACTAGCTAAATAAGCTAAAGCAGTCACAAAAAAAATTGCCGAAATGCAATCATAATAATTAGTGCAACTTTTTGAATAGTTTTAAATACTAAAAGCTAAATATTTTCAATTCTTAGCTTAGTAAATATATTGAACTTTAGTTTAAGTAAGTATAGTTTCTAAGGTATAGATGGGAAAATTGTTTTATACAAGCTTTGAGTTAATAAAGTTGTTCGATTTTTGCCTAAACCATCACTCGCAAACCTAATTTTCAGTTAATTTAAGTAATTAATCATGAATCACAAACAGCTTTTTAACGATTTGACTCCCGCAGCTCAAGAAAACATTTCTGGCGGATCGCTAAACTTTAATACCTTCGGACGCTTCCGCGGTCGTCTTGATATCAGTTCTGGCAGTTTTAGCTCCGCCAATGCTCATGAACCTTACGGTTCTAGTGGCAATACCAGTGCTGGTGGGTTAGGTCTTCCTAACGGTCACGTTGTTGGCGGTTTTGTTAGTACTTCTTCTACTTCATACTCCCATGGCAACGCTAGTTCTTACGGTGGTGCTACTGGTAATTTACATATTTCCGTTCGCGGAAACACAAGACGTCGTCGTCGTAAGCATTAATCAGGGTGTGCTAAATCTATGCTGGCTTAAGCATAGATTTAGTAACTGGGGTTGCTGAATGCGTAATTATTTAACTCTAAATTCTTTATAAATACTTACGCTGTGCAACACATACCTATGTCAATTATAAGTTCTTGGCTGATGGACGCAACTTGATAAATTTCCTAAAAATCGTAGAATTGCGATCGCCATATTGTGTAATCTTACGGGTGTAACAGGCGATCGCCTGGTTAAAAGCTTTGGAAGCT
>CAYXWE010000233.1:0-6261 GCA_964468145.1 uncultured Pleurocapsa sp. | reverse complement strand
ATTGAAAACAAATCTGTCAGAAAATTGCAAAAAAGTTTAGAAGATATTTCTAATCAACTGCGGGGCAAACGTTGGAAAAATATTAGCAAAGATTTAAGAAATGCTAATTCTGTACTGGGTTATGGTCGCGATAAGCTTTTGGCAAGTATCCCCGAAGATCGTTTACCTGAAGCAGAAGCGATTATCGATCGCCTGAGTAATGGCATTGAAGAAATCCGAGAAATCGTTGATACCAAAGATCGCGAAGCTACCTATATTAAAAGAAGAGAATTGCTAGATTTAGTTGGCGATTTGGAAAAGTTGATGGTGGTTGGTTATCCTTTTGAAGTACCAGAGGAATACAGCGATCTACCCCAACTTTTAGGTCGAGCTACTGTAGCAATGGAAACTAACAAAGGCGATCTGACCGTAGTTATTGATGGTTATAGCGCACCCGTTAACGGCGGAAACTTTGTAGATCTAGTTCAACGAGGTTTTTATGATGGTTTAGATTTCAATCGTGCCGAAGACTTTTATATCCTTCAAGCGGGAGATCCACCAGGAGATGCAGATGGTTTTATTGACCCCAAAACTAATGAATATCGCGCTATACCCATTGAAGTTCTAGTTAAGGGTGATGAGCTACCCGTATATGGTGAAACTTTAGAAGAGTTGGGTCGTTATTTAGATGTACCAGCAATTCCTTTTAATGCTTATGGGGCAATGGCTCTAGCTCGCCCAGCCAACGACCCCAATGGTGGTTCTTCACAATTTTTCTTCTTTAAATTTGATACTGAAATTACACCCCCTGGCTATAACTTAATGGATGGACGTTATTCGGTATTTGGTTATTTAATTGAAGGGAAAGAAGTCCTCGAAGAATTGACTGCAGGAGATAAAATTATTTCTGCCAAAGTAGTTGATGGCATTGAAAATCTCAAGCAACCAAGTTAGGGATGAGGGATGAGGGATGAGGGATGGGGTGATGGGGTGACGAGATGAGTCCTTAAGTTCCTTGATTCCTTGTCCCTTGTTTTTTGTCCCTTGTCCCTTGTTTTTTGTCCCAAATATGACAGATAGACTGCAATTAGTAAAAGATCTTGGCGAACATGGTTTATTAAAGAAGCTACAGCGTTTTTGCCCCCAGGATATTGTGGGAGATGATGGAGCGATTTTGCCTACCGATCCCGATAAATCTTTGGTAGTGACGACAGATGTCTTAGTTGACGGGGTTCATTTTAGCGATCGCACTACCACCGCTTTTGATGTTGGCTGGCGCGCTACTGCTGCTAATTTGTCAGATTTGGCTGCCATGGGAGCAACCCCCCTTGGTATTACTGTCGGCTTGTCTTTACCTGGAGAGCTTCGGGTAGATTGGGTAGAAGAATTATATCGAGGTATTGATGCTTGTTTGCATCTTTATCCTGCTTATCTCACTCCTTTGGTTGGAGGGGATATTTGTTGTTCTGCAGTGACTACCGTTGCGATTACTGCTTTAGGACAAGTAGACCCCCAGCGAGCCATTCGTCGTAGTAATGCTACACCAGGAGATGCGATTGTAGTCACAGGGTTACACGGTTTATCTAAAGCTGGATTGGAACTTTTGCTCGATCCTAGTTTGGGTAAGGATCTAGCAGAAGAAACCAAGCAGAAATTAATTACGGCACATCAAAGACCCAGACCAAGATTAGATGTGCTGCAATATTTAGCCAATATTCCTGCCAAAATTGCGATCGCAGGTATGGATAGTAGCGATGGTTTGGCAGATGCCATTAGCCAAATTTGTCATTGTAGTGGTGTAGGGGCAACTATCCATCGCTCAAATTTAAGTATTTTTTCGGGATTAACCGCCCTGGTAGGAGAAAAGAAAGCTTGGGAATGGTTGCTTTACGGCGGGGAAGACTTTGAGTTGGTCTTATGTCTGCAGCAAAAATATGCTGCGGATTTGGTCAAACAGTTAGGGGATAGTTCGGCAATTATTGGCAAAATTACTCAAGAGCGAGAAGTAGTCTCGATCGGCAGCATTGGTTCTAAAACTCAGGAAAGATTAAATATAAGTAAAGGATTTAAGCATTTTTGATTATTGTGAGTAATCCTAGCGAATGCAAGCACAAAATCAATCAATGTTAGTAGTTTTTTCCAAAAATCTTAAAGAATTGCACGAGGCCTTAAAAATATTACCCACAGCATTAAAAAGCAAAAATCGCTACCCTGGTATAAATTTCCAGCAAAATGGGAATGCTAGTTCTGAAGAGAGAAATTCACAGGTTGCCTTAATACAGCCCAGTTAATCTCTTCCTAGAGAAATCAGTCATATCAATTATGATGAGTAAAGCCGATCGCCGTTCATATCAACTACCGCATTCCATAATTCCTCAAACTTCTGGGGAACAGGGAGATGCTCTTAATATCATGCACAAGGCATTTGAAATCGATGGTATTGGAAGTAGCATTTTGCAAGTCATTCTCGATGCGGATCGTAGCAGTACAGGTGTTTTACATAGCTTAACTGCCAAGATTGGTAGTTTGTTTGCAGTAGATGCTTGTATCGTAGTCTCTACCCAGACACAAAATAACAACCTCAATCAAATCGGTTGCTGGCAGGAAGACTCGATGACTTGTTCGATTGACGCTCGGCTAATCAAAGAACTGTCTCATCTGTCTTTAAATCAAGATCGAAGCGATGGAAATCTGATTGATGATTCCTCACCCTACCTGTTTAATTTCTTAGAACAGTTATTTCGACAAACTCTACCCACAGTAACGTGGCTAGGGACAAGAACTGTCTACCAGCAACAGGTAAATGGCTTGATTTTATTGCTCAAGTCTAGCTCCTCTAGCTGGAGTAACTCTGAACAAGAATTATTAACTCAAACCTCAGATTCAATGGCGATCGCAATATCTCAAATCCAACTCCAACAAAAAGCTCAAACTAAGGCAAGATATCAATCTCTGCTCAAAAATCTTAGTCGAGAAATTAACTATAGTTCCCATCCTCAATTGTTATTTGACCGTTGTTTGACCGAGATTGGCACTACCTTACAATTAGATCGAGGTCTGGTTTTGATGTTGAAATATCAAAATCCCCTCCAAGCTAAAAGTAGACGCAGCAAGTCAGTTAAGGGAACAGTAGAAATTGCCTCAGTCTGGAGTGCGAATGGAAATCTCGATCTTGAGGATAAGTTATTTTTTGGCTTTAATCAATCAGATCTGTGTCAACAAGCCTGGCAAAATGCCCCCCAATGTCTTTATTTTGACTCAGGTCGTCCTTTTCCTGATTTGGATGGGGCAAATTTACCCGATAAGTTACAGGGTAATGGCTCTGCTTTATTGATGATGCCCCTGATGGGCAAAAAAAGTAACCAGACTTCTCCTGCGGTAGTACTGGGGTTTTTAGTATTGCAGCACAATTGCGAGTATTATTGGTCGGAGGATGAATTAGATTTGATTGACTGGGTTGGGGTTCAAATTAGTACTGCAGTCATTCATCATCAAACATTAAATCAGGTACAGTCTATCGTTGACGAACGAACGGCGCAGCTAAAATGGAGTTTAGATGTCCAGGCAAAACTTTCCGAAAAAATGCGCCAGCACATCGATCAGCTACAAAAATTGAATCAGTTAAAAGATGACTTCATGAATAGCATGAGTCACGAACTGAAAACTCCCCTGACTAGTATGAAAATAGCAATCAAAATGTTGCGTCAAGCCCAAATATCACCTGAAATGCGAGAAAGATATCTCAATATTCTCGAACAGGAATGGGATCGAGAATATAATTTAATCAAAGACTTACTAACTCTTCAACAGGTAGAATCGGGAGAATTAGACTATACTCCTCAAGAATTAGATCTCAATCAAACCCTCGAACACCTAAGCCATTCTTTTAATCAGAAATGGCATTCGGATAAAGGAATTAACCTCGAAACTAAGATTTCTGAACCAGATCTCAAAATAAATACTGATGGGTCGAGCTTGACTCATATCCTTAATGAATTACTGCTCAACGCAGGCAAATACTCCGATGTGGATACTACTATTGAGCTATCTGCCAAAAGTCAGACCACATTAAAAAGCAAAGATATTGTAATTGCGATCGCCAACTATGGTGCAGGAATTACCCCCGAAGAATTGCCCCATATTTTTGATAAATTTAGAAGGGGTCAGGGAGTAACCGATCGCGCTGTGCCAGGAACGGGTTTAGGACTAGCTTTGGTACAATATTTAGTCGAACACCTCAACGGTACAATTGAAGCTACCAGCGAGCCAATTGATTCTGACGACAGCGTCTTTGTGACTACTTTTGTGCTGAAATTACCTCAATTTCAACCCGCTATTAGTTAATCTAGTAACAGGTTATTTAATAATAGGTAATAGTGAAGATCGATCGCTTTTAATTACTCTACTCCCAAAGTCGATCGATTCTCTGATATTTTTATGAAATCGCATCAAAGTAGAAAGCTCGTCAATTCAAAATCGGCTCAATTATCTCAAGGAGAATATCCTTATTCACCATTTTGGCGACAATTTAAAATATTTGGTGTTACTTTTAGGCTACTTTTTTCCCTTTGGTGGGACAAAACTACGGGCAATAATTCTCCTCGACGCAGACACCGCTTGGCTAAATGGTTGGTGAAGAATATGCTCGCTCTCGGCCCTACTTTAATTAAATTGGGTCAGGCTTTATCTACTCGTGCAGATTTAATTCCTATTGAATATGTAGAAGAATTTAGTAAATTACAAGATCGAGTACCTCCTTTTAATTCCGATATTGCGATCGCGGTTATCGAACGAGAATTGGGTAAATCTATTTCTCTTTTGTTTGCTGAATTTAGCCCTACTCCCTTAGCTGCTGCTAGTTTGGGTCAAGTACACAGAGCGAGACTCCATACAGGAGAAGACGTAGTAGTTAAAGTGCAGCGACCTGGTTTGGCTAAGTTATTTAACCTAGATTTTGAAATTTTACATCGTCTTTTTCGTTGGCTGGGGTATTTAATTAAGGATCTAAGAAAGTTCAATCTCGACCAAATTTGCCAAGAATTTTTTGAACTATTATTTTTAGAAATTGATTATATTCATGAAGGTAAAAATGCGGATCGCTTTCGAGAGAATTTTCAAAATTATCAACGAGTAGCCGTACCTCAAGTTCATTGGCAATACACCACCTCCAAAATTTTAACTTTAGAGTATTTACCAGGAATAAAAATAGACGATCGCCTGGCTTTAGAAGCTAATAAAATTGATACTAACGAAGTTATCCAGTTAGGTATTACCTGTTATCTCAAACAACTTTTAGAAGACGGTTTTTTTCAATCCGATCCCCATCCTGGCAATATGGCAGTGAGCCAGCGGGGAGATATTATTTTTTATGATTTTGGCACTATGGCAGAAGTTAAAACTATTGCCAAAGATCAGATGGTTAAGACATTTTTTGCAGTCTTAAAAAAGGATGCCGATGAAGTAGTAGAAACTTTAATCTACATGGGTTTAATCGAGCCAGTCGCGGATATGACCCCCGTAAAACGCATGATCTCTTTTATGATAGAAGAGTTTAGCGATAAACCCGTAGACGTTAGAGCTTTTGAACAAATAACCGATGAAGTATATTCAATTTTTGAGCAACAGCCTTTCCGTTTGCCCCCGCAAATGACATTTATTGTTAAATCTTTAACAACCTTAGATGGTATTGCTCGCGCTCTCGATCCTCAGTACAATTTGTTAGCAGCAGCCCAACCTTTTCTCAAACAAGTAGCATTCTCTCAGCAACAAGGAGGAATGCTAAATATTTTTGCCAGACAAACCAAAGATTTTATTCAATATAAATTCAAGCAACCAAACCGCACTCAACTATCAATTATGCGGTTAGAATCTCGTTTGGATTTAGGGGAACTACAGGTAAAGGTTAGAGCGACAGAAAGCGAACGATCCCTCAAACAAATACAGTTAGGAATCAAGAGTTTAATCTATACTTGCCTATCGGGATTTAGTTTATTATCGGGTTCGGTACTATTAGTCGGGCAGCTAAAAGGTGTTGCGATCGCTTTATTTTGCTTTGCTGCCTTTTGGTTTATCTTATTATTGCGTTCTCTTAGTAGTATGGCAATGATAGAAAAGATGTATAAAATGGCTCAGAAATAAAGGGGCGAAGCTCCAGCTAAGTACCTAAGCAGAATTATTTATACATTTGGGTGACGAGGTGACGAGGTGACGGGGTGACGAGGTGACGAGGTGACTACCCGAGTAAATATTACCTACTACCTACTACCTACTACCTACTACCTA
>CAYXWE010000232.1:0-6266 GCA_964468145.1 uncultured Pleurocapsa sp. | reverse complement strand
ACAGCTTAATTATCCTGAAACTTTAAATATTACATTATGACGTGCGGAAGGTGGGTTACAAACAGTATGGAGAAGGGGCTATCGCGACTGTTACGACAAATCCCTACCAGTTAGCCATAGATATTTTCGGTATTGGCTTTCTCACAGCAGATAAAATCGCTCGGAATGTGGGGGTTTCTCCCTGGTCAAAGTTCCGCTATCGGGCTGGTGTCATTCACGTACTCGATAAGGCTGGTGATGACGGACATTGTTATTTACCCGAATCTAAAATTGTTCCTTTCGCGCGTGAATTACTAACTGTAGAAGAACACGAAGCTGAAGAGACAACCATTTTCGGCATCCTCTCAGAGATGGTGCAGTTAGAAGAATTAATTAGAGAAAGAGATGAAGAAGAAACAATTTACTACAAACCCACCTTTTATTATTCAGAACAACATCTAGCTAAGTTAATCCTTCAGAAACTAGAGAGTAATTTAGATGTAGATGAAGCACGAGTTAAGAGTTGGATTAATCGTTACACCGCATCGAGAAAAATCGAACTATCCCCCCAGCAATATCTAGCAGTACTCAAGGCAGCCAGTCATAAATTGATGATTCTCACTGGTGGGCCGGGTACTGGCAAAACCTTCACTGTCCATACAGTAGTCAAGCTGTGGAAAGCTATGGGTCGCAAAATAGCCTGTGCAGCACCTACGGGAAGGGCAGCTAAACGTTTGAGTGAAATGACGGGACTAGAAGCTAAAACCATTCATAGATTGTTAGAATTTGAACCCTCTAAGATGAAATTCAAACGAGATTTAGATAATCCTTTAGAATGCAGCGCGATTGTCATTGATGAGTCTAGTATGGTGGATTTGTTCTTGGCTCATTCCCTGTTTAAAGCCATTCCTAAAGATTGTCAGGTGTTATTAGTAGGAGATATCGATCAGCTTCCGAGTGTGGGTGCGGGTAACGTCCTCAAAGATTTAATCGCATCAGAGAAAATCCCCGTCGTTCGTCTGACTCAAGTATTCCGTCAGGCTGCTCAAAGTGCGATTATTACTACCGCTCATCAAATTAATAAGGGTCAAATTCCTCAGTTAAAACCTGTTTCTATGAAAGCTACCTCTGATTGTCTGTGGCATAATGGCGGAACTGAACCAGAACACGGCGTACAGACTATCAAAGATTTAATAGAGCATTACATTCCCCGTACTGGTTTTAATCCCGCTACAGACGTACAGGTGTTATGTCCCATGACTAGAGGAATTGTGGGTACTCGTAATCTCAATAAAGTACTGCAAGAGTTAATCAATCCCCCATCAGAAGAGAAAACAGAGTTGGTGAGGGGAGATAGTATTTTAAGGACGGGCGATCGCGTCATGCAGTTGAAGAATGACTATAACCGAGAAGTATTTAATGGTGACTTGGGAATGGTAGTTAATATCGACTATACAGAAAAGGAAGTTACTATCGATTTTGACGGTAGAGATGTAGTTTACGATTATGCGGATTTAAACGAAATTACCCTAGCTTGGGCGACATCCATACATAAATCTCAAGGTTCTGAATATCCCGTTGTTATTCTTCCTCTATATACTTCTCACTATGTAATGTTAAGTCGCAATCTCTTTTATACAGGATTGACTCGGAGTAAGAAGCTGGCGTTAATTGTTGGTTCGGAAAGGGCAATTGCGATCGCGGTTAAGCAAGTCAAGCAGCAGCAGAGATATACGAGGTTGAAGGAGAGGCTAAATAATTTTGTCACCAAAAAAACTTTATCGAGATCGTAATCATGTATTGTATATGTATTAAAAAGAGAATAAGTTGGTTGAATATTTTTTTAGCTGTTAGTTTATTAACTTTTGGATGTGTGAATCTTCAAAACATTGAATGGGAAAATAAACCTATTACTGGTACTGTTTTATGAACTCACGAGCAACCAAGACAATTTGCTCCATCAACTATTAAAATTGCAATCAAACTAGATTCAGGAGAAATGGTTTTAGTCCGTCCCCTTAAAGATTCTCCAATTGTCAAAGGTCAAAAGTTAAAACTTTATCGAGGAAGGACTAATATAGGAAGTAAATTCTATAGTCTTGCTCCTCCATCTCAGTATAAATAAGATACAGTACGGTAGGCTAGTTATTACTTACTCAAACATTTATTACTAAATCCTCGCGGTTTTAAGTTCTTTCCTTCAAGCTTTACCCAGTACACCATACCTTCGGGAATAGCCAAACTATCTGACAGTTTGAGTTCTTCCCGCCATTGGACTCTAACTATTTCTCCCAAACAATCGTAGGGTTTAACGTAAACGCAATCTCCAACAAAATATTCTGTTTTCATTTATTCTTACCTTTCAAAACCCTTAATATCTCTGCAACTGGTACTTTCTCATTATTCATCTTCTCAACACGCGATCGCAATCTCTTCGGAATATATTTACTTTTCTTAGTAACGCGATCGCCCTTCTCCCAAAACTCATAGTGATACCAGTACTGAGCGTAAACTTTATGGTTGCGTTTGACCTCTCTATACTCTACGTAACCACCACCATATCCAGAGGAACGTTTCTTTCTTTTGCTGGGGGGATTGCTAGAATTGCTAGAACATTTCTCGATAGTTCCGACACTTTCGTTAATTGCTAGAACATCTTCAGGAGAATTGCTAGAACATTTGAGGTGTTTGTTTTCTATATCTTTGATTTCTTTCCCTAAATCTGTGCTGGGGGGATTGCTAATATGCAGCGAACAATTATCTAAAGTTTTATCGCTTTCATGTTTTGCTAGAACTTTTGTAGAAGTGCTAGAACAATTGCTAGAACATTTTTTTAATCCCCCCTGCAAAATTTCCAAGATTTCCGTAATGGGTAACTTTTGAGCTTCCGCCTCTTCTATATGATGCAGCAGCTTCTTGGGGATGTATTTAGTCCTCTGCTTGCCGTTCTCTCGCCACTGATAGTAAGCCTGTCGATACTTTCTGCCATTTCTGGTGACGGTGCGATAGTAGATGTGACCGCTACCTTCTCCTTTCTGTCTGCGAGTTTTGTTAGTTTTTGCCCGTTTGGATACCGCTTCGCATATGCTGGGGGGATTGTCAGAATTGCTAGAACATTTAGCGGAACTCCTAAAGGATACCGCTTCGCATATGTCCGACACTTTTACATCTTTGTTAATATCATTTTTGCTAGAACAATTATTTAAAGTGCTAGAACAATTGCTAGAACTTTTAGCCAAACCCCCCTTCAATAATTCATCGCCAATGCTCGAAAAATCAGGATAGACAAGCAGTTTGGGAACTGTGACAGTAGAGTTATCTGAAGGAATATAAACGGTAAAGGAGTCGCCTAAGTCTTTCTGAATTAGTCCTCTAACTTCTGGTTGCGAGGGTTGTTTTATCAGACAGGGAATAGCCAGCTTTTTTTCTAAAGTGCTAGAACATTTAGATAAATTGCTAGAACTTTTATTTAATCCCCCCTGCAAAACATTTCCATTACTCCAACCACAAGCAGAACAACCATCGGCTAACTTAATAATATGCAGCGAACAGTTAGGACACAGAGAAAATTCGGCACAGTCGAGATTGCCTTTTTTTTCTATAATTTCGTATGTAGCAGTAAGAACTTTGGCATTCACGACAAATTCTTTGTCCCCCGCAATATAAAGCGTCCTGTGTGAGATTCAATGTCAATTCCCGTAACTTCCTCGTAATGTTCGATGATTTGCTGCCAGTTCATATCCATCGCCCGCTCTAAATCCATCGTCCAGGGTTCTCCATTGGGGTCTTTAAAAACTATCTTTCCCCCAGACCAAAAGTTATCTACAACATCGATAATTAAACTATTGAGAATATCTACGTTTCTCGCTTCATCCCACCATTTCTGAGCGGGGCTTTTAAACTGCTCGTTATTAATAAATTCTTCTTTCCAACCAATAGGTTTCCACTCGTGGTAGAAAGCATTAATTAGTATTTGATTGGGGATGATTTCTCGCTCGTTATCTTTCAGCCAATACCAGTAAGCAATAATGGCTTGAAACCTGGTTTCTAAATCATAATTACAGTTTTCTATACATTCAATTACTTCTTCATTTGATAGATCGACTCCGATATAAACCAAAGCATACTTATACTTTAAGTAAATTTCTTTAGCTACATAATCCATTTCCTTATGTACCTCCATTATCTCGATATTCTTCACTAATTCTGACAAATAGAACTTCTCCTAAATTGTCTGTAACAATCTCAAACTTATTGTTTTCTATAATTTGAGGAGTCAATTCTTTTCGCATAACTGGATCGACTAAAAGCTGGTTAATTTCTTTAACAGACATTCGATTTATATAAGTCTTTTGATTCAGTTTTTGCCTGTTAATAGCTTCTATTTCTGCTTCCCAGTCTTCTCTGGCTTCTTGTTGAGACACTTTGGGCATCTCTTTAACAAAACCCTTAAGATTGCGGTCGCCCAGTCTTTCAGCCAACATTTCTCTCATCGATGGCTGGGGTTTTTCACTACTGCTGTTACTGGTTTTTTCTCGAATCTCATCCGCTCTCCTTTCTTCTGTTTCCCTATCATCAGTCCAGGGGTCGGGTGTGGATGATTCAATAGAAACCAAATGTTTTCGATTTTCGTGATGATTCTCTAAGAAATGGTTATCGGTCGTTTCTAGCACTCGATTAGTAGTACCAGTAATGGCAGTTGGAGCAGTATTATTAATCGCCATGATTTTCTCACCAGCAACAGCAGCTTCTTCAATTGATGGCTCTACTCTCTCTCTCGTCCAGACGGGAGTAGCAGGATTACTCACACCGAGGGCGCGATCTCTTTCTACAGTTTCGGCAACATTCACCACACTGCGCTTAAATTGCCCCCAGTAAGCCTTCGCCTGTCTTGGCTTGTCCAGTATCCTAAAGACCTCATTTCGTGTCTGCTCGTCCGATTTCGTGTTATTTCCCGCCCTTAACTTTTCTGTTAGGTATTCCACAAACATGGGATAGGGTTCGCCTGGTTCGATTTCCCACTCTGGTTTATCCGTCCAGCCTATTGGTAATCCCGCTTCAAAATCATCCCAGTAACTATGAGGAACGCCACATCTGAGTTGTCTGATAATCGTCTGAGCCAATCCATGAGGAGAAGGAGCATTATCGGTGATGGGCAATGCTTGAATTAACGCCCTGTAAAATTCCTTGAACTGTTCTTCACTCTTCCAGGGGTTTTTTCTTTCTCGTTTTTGCTTGGGTTTTTTAACGGTTTTAGGTTTGGGTCGGGCGCGTTTTTGGAGAGAACCTCCAGAGCGTGAGTTGTCCGTTTTGGATACGGCTGTCTGTTTTGCCGACACTTCCGATACTACAGATATATCATTCAAACCAGTATCTTTGTTTTGATTGATTTTATTATCAACATCGGCGGAACTTGTTTCTTTTTCCACAACCTCTAAATTAGCAAGGGTTACTTTTGTTTTTTCTGAGGTCTTAGATAGTTCACTTGTATCTAGAGAGTCTTTTTCTTGGATTACATCTTCACTACTTTCACCCACACTAGGGAGGGTAGGGTGGGTTACTTCTCTGGAACTGTTTTCTGTGGATGTATTCTCTGTATTGAATTTTGCACAGTCAGAAAACTTAGTATCTGGGGAATTATGATTACTTAGTTTTTGGGTTTTTATAGAAACGGGATTTTCGGGCGTTTCAGGGGTCTTCTCGGTACATACGTTCTCTTGAGAATAATTATCCGCCAACTCCTGTATTTTTTCTTTAACCAAACTGTAATAGTACGTTTGATTTTTCGGTTGCCACCAGAAGCGTGAGCCTTGTTGAATTTGATGTTTGGTAAAGAGTTTTTTCCGTCGGATAATTCCGCGCTCGACCAACTCTTTCATCATCTTGCTTAATTTCCAGGGACTAAAGGTGGGGAATACCTCTTCAATCCATTCCTTAATAGATTTGTAGAACCATCTGACACCATCTATGACTTCTCCATAGCCTTTAAACTCCCAGTAATTAAGCTGATGTACGATTGATGCTAAATCGCGTGAGCCTATTAAAATAGCTAGTGAGTTGGATACGGGAATGACATCGAATCTTGCTTCTAAGCCTTTTACTTTAAGAACTGGAGAATCAAAAGTAACTTCTCGCATTACTCTTTACCTCCAACCTTGTTTGAGTTGTTGGCTGCGACTTTGCTTAAAACTTTTTCGTCAAAGGAGAAAAAAGTTATTATTTCACAGAGCGGACTTTTAAATAGCCCAAAGCCCGATATTTCAAGGCTTAGAGAGCTATCGCCGAAT
>CAYXWE010000231.1:0-6279 GCA_964468145.1 uncultured Pleurocapsa sp. | reverse complement strand
ATGCTCTGACTATCCCAGAACATCCATCGCCCCTTGTTTCAGTCATCATTCCCGTATACAACCAGATCGATTACACCTTCGAGTGTTTGCGATCGCTCGTCCAATATACCAGTACTGAAGTACCCATCGAAGTCATCGTTGTCAACGACTGCTCTACAGACAACACCGTCAGTATCCTAGAGCAGGTAACGGGACTAAAACGGATTGACAACGAATCCAACCAAGGATTTTTACGCTCTTGCAACCGAGGCATTGCCCAAGCATCGGGAGAATACATCTATTTTCTCAACAACGATACCCAAATAGGTGTAGGAGCGATCTCTCATCTGTTATCTGTACTTCAACAAGATACCCAAGTAGGAGCAGTCGGTTCAAAACTAATCTATCCCGATGGTAGTCTCCAGGAAGCAGGAGGCATTATCTTTAACGATGGTTCGGGCTGGAACTATGGCAGACAAGACAACGCCAAAGCACCCCAATACAACTATCTCCGTCCCGTAGACTACTGTTCGGGGGCTAGTCTGATGGTCAGAAAATCCGCTCTAGATGCCCTATCAGGTTTCGATGAGGACTTAGCTCCAGCATACTACGAAGATACCGATCTGTGTTTTGCCCTACGCCATCGTCTGGGACTAAAAGTAATCTATCAGCCCAAATCCGAGGTAGTTCATTACGAAGGAGTAAGCTGCGGGACAGATTTAAGTAGCGGTATTAAACGCTATCAAGCAATCAACCTGAATAAATTTGTCGCTAAATGGCAAAAGGAACTACAGACATATCCAGCCAATACGGGTAGTGAGGGAGTACCCGCAGCCAGTAGAAGACATATCGGCAAAAAAACGATTCTCGCCATCGATATTTATGCCCCCTGTTATGACCGAGAATCTGGAGCAAGAAGAATCTGGCAGCTATTGCAGATTTTTCAAGAACTAGACTATCACGTGATTTTTGTGCCAGATAACGGAGCCAAACAGCAGCCTTATGTAAACCAACTTGAAGAAAAGGGTATTGAGGTAGTTTATACCCAAGAGGGATACGGTACTGCAGTAGAAGAACAATTAGAATCTTTATTGCCCATAGTAGATATCGCCTGGATATGTCGTCCTCAGTTGTTTGAAAAATACGCAGATAGGATACGGCAACACGAGTCGATTAAGCTAATTTATGACACAGTAGATTTACACTATCTACGACTCCAACGCGAAGCAGAATTGGCAAGCACCAAAGATTTAGCCAAAATGCGCCAGTGGATCAAGATGCAGTCGCGAGAATTAACCGCAGCGCACCAGGCAGATTTGACGATTACCATCACCCAAACCGAACGAGAGATACTTGCCCAGCAACAGATCGATAATTTAGCAGTCATACCTAATATTCATTCCCTTTATCAAGGAGAGAAACCCAGTTTCAACCAGCGATCTCAATTGCTGTTTATTGGCAGCTATAATCATCCCCCCAATGTAGATGGGGTACAGTGGCTCGTTAAAGAAATCATGCCCCTAGTCTGGCAAAAAATACCCAAACTAACAATCACCTTATTGGGTAGTAATGCCACTGCCGAAATAAGAGCCTTGAAGTCGGATGAGAGGGTTAAGGTAACGGGATACGTTGAAGATGTCAGCCCTTATTTCTTGAGCCATCGAGTATTTGTAGCACCCCTTCGCTATGGTGCGGGAATGAAAGGTAAAATCGGACAGAGTTTGGAGTATGGTTTGCCGATAGTTTCTACCAACATTGGCATTGAAGGGATGAATTTGACTAGGGAGGAAAATGTCTTAGAAGCCAACCGTGCAGATGATTTTGCCCGCCAAATTATTAGGCTGTATCAGAACGAGATCCTCTGGAATAAATTGGCTGCTAATAGCCACAGTGCTATTTCTTTTTTTACTCCTGAAGCAGTCATTAAAAATCTAAGATATTTACTCGCTAGCTTAGTTGAAAAATAGTCGAATCATTTTTTATTTTCAATAGAAGCCAAAATTTATTTTTTAATATATACTGTGGGCATAATCTTGCTTTTATACAATTTTAATAAAACAGACAGATAAAAGGCAAAATATTTAAAGCAGTATAAATACTTAAAACGATAAATTGAAACATAGTAATCAATTTTTATTCATTACTGGATAATTGTATCTGATAATTTTCGCTATCAAAAGTTACCGTAAAAAATCATCTTTCTGAGCTTAGTCATGGTATCTAGCAAGCCCAATAAAAACGAACAAAAAGCGAATCGATTTTCTTCTACAGAATGGTTAACCGACCAAGCAGTTAAAAAACATAAAGAAGGAAAATCTGAAGAAGCTGTCGCCTATTACCTGGAGTTAATTGAATTAAACCACAACCAGGCTGATTGGATTTATGCCAATGCAATTATGTTAATGAGTCAACTAGGACATTTGACTCAAGCACTAAAACTAGCACGCAAAGCTCTAGAAATCCATGACAATTCGTCCGACATCTGTCGCTCTACGGGCATGGCATACAAAAAGAAAGGTTGTACGGAAGAATATATAGTTTTTTGTGAAAAAGCTATTCAAATTGATTCAAAACAACCTGAATGGTTTTATTCTAACTTTCTTTCTTGTTTAAACGAGTGTGGAAAAATAGACATGACTATCCAGCATGGAATAGTTGCCAGCAAAATACATCCAAAAGATAGTTGGATAAAATACCATTTGGCTAATGCCTTTCGTACTAAAGGGATGTTAAAAGAATCTCAAGAACAATATGCAAAAATATTAGAAATAGATCCCAAATTTAAACCCGCACTTGAAATAATGAGCCAAAGCAGCGTAGTTGCTGAAGCTAAAGTAAATGCAGCAAAAAACTTAGAATATAAACTTGAAAACCGAGAAAACAAAAATAAGCATGACTCCCAAAATAATTTTATAATTGAAGCGATAGAAATCGATAGAGAATGTATTTTAAAATTAAAGATTGAAGATAGAAAAACAGTAGCTTCAGTCAAGCTATCGAAGATAGTGCTAACATTGGACGGTCAAAAAAGAATCGGAAATTTTAAAGTAGATAAAAATATTCATAAAATAGACGAAACAACTATTCAGCTTGGCATTAAATTGCCAATTTTTATAGACAATAAATTCTTATTTGACAATAAAAAACATAAACTCGACGTGTGTTTTTACGATCGAGAAAGAAATACTTTAGAAAAAATAACGGGGGATATTCATATCCCTTATTGTCGCGTCGGGAAAGTAGAAAAAATTGTCAATGGCTTTATAGAAGGTTGGGCTTTACCAGAGAAACATACCGATCCTCCCGTAGAATTAGATATTTATCTTGATAATATATTTTTCACTCGCATAGTTGCAAATCGTTCGAGAAAAGATTTATTAAATCGAGGTTTGGGCAATGGTCAAAATGGATTTAAAGTGTCTCTTCCCATAGGAGCTACAACCATAAAAGAGCATCAAATAGATGTATTTTTTAGCAATACCAGCGTTGCTTTAGACAATAGCCCCATTACTCTGCAAAATCCTGAAAAAGCAAATTCAGGAAAATACCTAATTTTTGCCAAAGTAACAGATGTTGCCCAAGACGGAACGGTCAACGGTTGGATTATTAACAATGCTAATCCCAATCAAAAGTTAAGCTTTACCGTACTAGTCGATAAAAACAAAATAGGGACTATCGAAACTAGCGGAAAACGAAGTAGCTGTAGCTACAAATTCATAGCAGGTAATCCTCAAAAATTTACCATCAAGCTTCCGCCAACAATCGGTAAAGAGCTTTTGATGGACGGTAAAAACCATATCCTGAGCATATTACCCTTAGACGATGGCGGTAACAAGGTCAGTACCATTAATATTCCTATCACTTTACCTCGTATTGCCTTTGGAAGTATTGAAAAATGGGATCGAGATAAAGGTATCGTGCGAGGATGGGCTTTACCAGAGGGACATTTCGGTTCTCCTGCTGTCTTAGATGTATACCTAGACGGGATTCTCTATACTCAAATCAAAGCAGATATCCAGCGCAGAGATCTGCTCAGAAACAATTTGGGTAATGGTCGTAATGGGTTTGAATTTAGCTTGCCCAAACCACCAGAAAAAAAAGCTGAATATCAAGTAGAAATTCGCTTTAAAGATACTACTATAAGTCTCAGAAAAAGCCCGATATTAATTGAGTACGATCTAGAAAAAATCGAACCTCCTCAGATAAATAGATTTTCTCTTTTATCCAAATTCAATTATGAAGATCGAAGCAAACGCCAAATTACAATTATTATTCCTGTATACAATGCCTACAATGAAGTACAAGAATGTATTAAATCGGTGTTTAGGAATACTTCCATTCCTGCTAGATTACTAATTATTAACGATGCTAGTCCCGATGAAAGAATAGCTCCTTTGTTGGAGTGGGCAAATACTTTTCCTAATGTAGAAGTATTAACCAATAAACCAAATTTAGGCTACACCAGTACGATAAATCGAGGTATCAGACACGCAGAAAATGATGACATTATTTTGCTCAATAGCGATACGGTAGTCGGTCCTCATTGGCTACAAAATATGAGGATTGCGGTTTATCAAGATATCGATATTGGCACAGTTACCGCAGTTTCAGACAACTCAGGAGCTTTTTCCGTTCCTAATGTTGGTACGAATAATGAAATTCCTCCATGGTTAGAAAGAGATGAACTAGTACGTTTGTTTTATCAAAATAGTAATCTTATCTATCCTCAAACACCAACTGGTAGCGGATTTTGTATTTATATTCGTCGTGAAGTTTTCGATCGCATCGGCTTGTTTGACGAATCAGCTTTTCCTAGAGGATATGGAGAAGAAAATGACTTTTGTATGCGGGCAATGCACGCAGGCTGGAAACAGATAGTAGACGAGCGAACATTAGTCTATCACGTTCGTTCTGCTAGTTTTAAAGAAGAAAAAGAAGCTCTCTATCGTTCGGGACGAATGGTTGTCGATCGACGCTACCCTGAATACAAAGAAGTAGCAAGTGGTTTTGTTCGTTCGTTTGAAATGAACAACATGAGATACGCAGCGCGAAAATTATTCGATTGCCCTCCAGGGGCGTTTTCTCGTCGTCCCTTGCCTAAAGTCTTATATGTCATAGCAACCCAGACAGGAGGCACTCCCCAGACTAATAGAGATTTGATGGGAGGACTCAAGCATCGATATCACACCATGCTTTTACATTGCGATAGTAGTAAAATTTCTATTTACGATACGAGCCAAGGCGAAGAAATTTTGTGCGATCGCTTTGAATTAGATAATCCTATTACTCTAAGCAAGCACTTTTCTGCCGAGTATGACAGTATCATCGCCTATGTACTGATTAAGTACGGTATCGAATTATTGCATATCAGACATTTTGCTTGGCACAGTATTTCTCTCCCTCGCGTTGCCAAACAGTTGGGGATACCAGTAATTCTGTCTTTGCATGACTTTTATGCAATCTGTCCTACCGTAAACCTACTGGATGAAAATTTGCAATTCTGCGGAGGAAACTGCACTGATACCGAAGGTGACTGCAAAACTTCTATCTGGCAAAAAGTTAAATATGCACCTCGACTCAAAAATAACTATATTCATTCTTGGCGCAAAATGATGCCGAAAGTGTTTGAATACGTCGATGCTCTTGTGACTACTGCCGACTCAGCAAAAGAACAAATCGTAGAAATATATCCAGAATTAAAAGAAGCCAAGTTTGAGGTGATTCCTCATGGTCGCAATTTCGATCGCCTTTTAAAAGGTTCTAACTTATCTATTCGACCACCTGTTACTGGCGAACCTTTAAAAATACTATTTCCAGGTAATACTGGCCCTCACAAAGGAGCAAATTTAATTGCTGAGATTAACGAACTTGATGTAGAAAATAGAATTGAATTTCACTTTTTAGGTCGAGTTAGCAAAGAGCTAGATTCTATCGGTATCCATCATGGTACTTATGCCAGAGAGGATTTCGATCTACACGTCAAAAAAATTAGTCCCCATTATGTTGGGCTTTTCTCGATCTGGCCCGAAACCTACTGTCATACTCTTACAGAATCTTGGGCGAGTGGGATACCCGTAATTGCTATTGATAAGGGTGCAGTAGGAGAAAGAATTAGAAGACATGGTGGGGGATGGTTGATAGATAGCGTCGAGCCAGAGGAAATTTATAACTATCTTCTAGAAATAGCCAATAGTATTGATTCTTACGTCAATAAAATAACAGAGGTCAGTACCTGGCAGTTATCTTACGCGACACAAAATAATGTCTCGACCATGGCATCCAAGTATCATTATCTTTATC
>CAYXWE010000230.1:0-6282 GCA_964468145.1 uncultured Pleurocapsa sp. | reverse complement strand
AAAATGATTGCGTCCTAGATAAACCTTCAGTCCTTGTTGTTGATAAAACTCTAAAATAGTACAATCGCGATCGATGCCATATTCTACCTGCACGTCACGATTAAAATACAGTTTGGGTTTCTTTCCCAGTCTTTGAAGCGATCGCGTTAACTCTTGAACGATCGTAACAGATTCGCCTTCAAACAAATACAGTCTGCTACCGAGTTTCTTAAAGATGCGATCGAGATTTTCTAATGACTCGAACAAAAACTTGACCCTAATGGTAGATATTTCTGGCTGTTTGTAGAACCAAGGATCGACGATAAAACAGGGTAAAACTTCTCGCTTTTGTTTTGTTGCTAGGGCGACGATTTCATTATCTGTGATTCTCAAGTCTCGACGAAACCAAATTATCTGCATCATTGAAATTTAAAAGGCATAACGAATATTGCAGTAGGGTAATTGTTTCCTTAACTGCTCGGTAAATCTATCGACTAGCTGTTTTTTTAAATGACGTTTGTAGCGCAAATTGCGACCGCCAGATTGAGAATACTTACTCTCTTGAGTTTCGGGAGTCCAGAGTAAATGTTCTGCCTTCTGATTCCACGCTCGATTGCGTTCGTGTAAGCTTTCGTTGTGGGTGAGAAAGATGATTTCCGCCTGTAGCTGTTGTTTGCTTGAGGGCGATAGTAGGTCGTCGATCTGCTCGAATAGTTGTTGATAATCTGCCTGCCAGTCGGAATAATAAATTACGGGAGAAAAATTCAGATGCACTTCATAACCGGCTTCGACAAAATCATTAACTGCTGAAATGCGATCGCGAATCGGTGAGGTTCTGATATCTACAGTTTGAGCGATCTTTTGAGGCATCAAACTAAAACGGATGCGTGTTTTACCTTGAGGGTCATAGTCTAACAAGTCGCGGTTGACTAGCTTGGTCGCGAAGCTAGCTTTAGCATTGGGAAGATCGCGAAATAGCGTTACTAAATCTTTTACATTATCGCTAATTAAAGCGTCGGCGGAACAGTCGTTATTACAGCCAATATCGTACACCCAGTATTTGGGGTCTACTTGGTCTGGTTCGAGTTTCATGCCTTGTTTGGTAGCATGACGCTGTAGATAACTACAAATACGTTCGATGTTGACAAAAGTAGTAATGGGATTGGCATATCCTTTATGACGGGCGACATAACAGTACGCGCAAGCCATAGTGCAGCCATTGGCATGAGAAGGTGCGATAAAATTACTGCTGCGACTATTGGGTACGGCACGAAGAGATTTTTTCACTCCCAATACCAGTACGGTGCGTTTGACCCGACTCCATTTACTAACGGCAGCCTCGTTTCCGTTTAGTTCGGGAATTCGAGAGTGAGATTCGATTTTAACTAATTCAGCATCGGGATATTTAGCTAGAATATCTCGACCTCTCTGATAATCTTCTGTTGCGGGTTCGTAGTAAATTTTCTGAATCTGTAACAGCGACCGAACAAGTCGAGAATCGGTTTTAGCAAGTGAAGCGATATCTACTAAAGTCATATAATCTATTCGCTCTGTACGAATACAATCTATCGCGTTTCTCGATTATGACGGAGACAGTATTAACCGCCACTTATTGCAGTAATTTTACCCCTTGAAGTATTAGAATGACCGCACTCGCTCTGATTGCTCCTAAATATAATTATTTAAATATTAATGAAATAATTTAATACCACAGACAGAAGCAATTACGAGGATAAAAAGATGGGTAAAATTAATCTTCTTATGACGTTAACGCGAGCGCACTAATTAAAGAAAACACCATCAACTCAATATAAGAACGAGACAGACAGCACCAAAAAAAATCATCGGTAATGCTGGTACTGACTTTTTGGTTTTAAACCATCTAACAATAAAGGTAACGACCAGAAGAGAAATAATAACGGCAGAGGCAACAGCAGCCCATTGATTGCCCGAATACATCATGACAGCCAGGATTAAAAGTAACAGCCCGCTAACTCCACCAGAAATTAGAGATATCTTACTCTGACTCTTGGTATAGCCCATAATTCCCCCGCCAATACTAAGGAGGGAGTAGAATACAGTTGCTATTAATTCGGGTGCAAGCATTTTTCCAAGATATTCATTGTGATAGCAATTATCATTCAATTAAATCCAACATCTTACATAGCGATCGCGCTTTTGAGATTACTCGAATTTTTTTAACAATAATGATTGAGAGAAGGGCGATACAGATCGATATAATACTGTTTTTTTTCTGGTGTTGGTGAAGTTACTTCCAAGATTTTAAACTCAAAACCCTCATCTCCGTAAGCTTGCCATAAGTCTCTAATTCGTAGAGATATTCTTCGATTATGAAAATTTCTCATTTGTTTTCTCAACTCTTTCCAGCTAACTCTAAAACTTCTATTGGTACTGCCAATATAAGTATCTCCAGTAGGAATACAGCGAACTAAAAATATTCCCTTTAAATCTAACTGTCGAGAGTCTTTCAGTTTACTTAGCTTAGAAATATTATTTGTCTTCATCTTTATTCCTCGCGATCGATAAGATCTCTATTAAATCCTTTAAATCTTCCCAAACGGTTGCCCCCATCTCTGCCAATTCTCTTTATTAAAGGGACTGAGCCATCTATGAATCAATTCACTCTCTAAATTTAATCTACTCTTTCTTTCTGCTGGAGTATCGAACCAAAAAGCAGAGCATACTCTAACTTCTAACTTATATTTACGGTGCAGTTCTATGTAACCTTTGATGTAATCCTTACAATCGTGGGTACTGTTCCATCTTTTCTTGGGGGTTTGTTTGGTTTCTCCCACGTAAAGCAGCAATGGTAAAGTGTTATCGATGATGAAGTAGATACAGACCTCATCGCCTAGTTCTTGGTGACGGTAGAACTGAGAGTTATGCAGCTTTAATTCAAAGGGATTGATTTTATCGCTGTCGCAGTGGGCTTTAGGAGCGTCGAATAATCCTAATTGTTGTGGTGTAGGAGTATTGAGAGTTCTTTGTTGGTGTTTGAATATCTTTGACTTCCAAGAGATTAAATCATCCAGGCTCATTAATTTTTGCTCTCGTTCCACTCGATAGGCGGGTCTGATATCTATTAAATTTAATTGTTTTTCGCTCACGTTCGGGTAATGATTAACTGCCAAAGCTGCCAGGATATCACATCGAATTAGTAGCGTATGGCAAAATCTTGAAAATCTTCAACATCAGTTATTACTTCTGCCTGCACGTTACTAACTACAGCCGAGGGCGAACCAGATTCAACCCATTTAGTTAGTACATCTACAGCCGTTTCTTCTCCCGTGGCTACTATCTCTACATCACCGTTTCTTAAATTCCGCACGTATCCTTTAACTCCCAATTGTCGGGCTTTTTGCTGGGTATACATCCTGTAACACACACCTTGAACTTTACCTGTAGCGATCGCTTTAATTGTTTTCATAAGTTTCTTAGTTAAAACAATTCTAGAAATTCTGTAATAACAAACTCTGTTCTAACGATACATTTTTGAGCGGTAAATCTAGCTGTGGGAATCCCTTCGCTTAATAAAATGTATATACTGAATCTATAAGCTCCAAAGTTTAATAATTTGATAAAGACCGTTTCATCTACAAATATTTGGGAGACAAATAGATGAGCTTTGTTTCCGATCTGCGAAACTGCTTGATTAATGACGAAAAAATTGATGATTTGTCTAAAAATGAAAGATTTGCGGAATTCAATTTTATAGGATTGAGAGAAACTAAACTCACATTAGATTTAGTTTCCTTTACGAAAGCGGATGGATTGACAAGAGAACAAATTTCTGAATTATGCGATCGTTTTTTTAATATTACAAAGATTGTATCTTACGATGATTTTGGTCTAAATACTCGTCTACGTAATCCGAATGGACTTTTATGTCTCGTGTTTGAAGATGGATGTCCTGCTTCATTATTAAATTTTATCAAAAAGCAAACAAGAATAAGCCATTGGGGTAAATCCGCCGTCATTGTGTCTTGGACAATAGATGTTAAGAACAAGCAAATCTATACCCACGATAATCCAGTTTCATTAATTCCACCTGTAGTTATTGCGGAATGGTTGACATTTCCCAAGCTGAACTATTTAAAATCTTTTCTCAACTCTTATCATCCACAACCGACTTATACCAATAATGATGTTGAGGTAATTCTTCAATCATTTAGAAAATTAGAAGAAAAAGTAAAAGAAACTTATGAGTTATTCAAATCTGTGCCAAGGCAGAAATATGAGAATTACTTTCCAGACACCAAGATAGTTACAGTTATTTATGGAAGTGAAACGTATATAAAAAATGGTGAGTTTAGCAAAACAATTATGAATAATACAGGAGATACATACAACGTCGGTCAAGCTGGCGCGGTAGGAAGAAATGCTCGTTCGGACTACAGTAGATTCTATCAGTCTGAGCAAAAGCAGTCTTTAGCAGAAGCAGCAACAGAAATTCAACAATTATTAGAACAGTTATCTCAAACTTATCCAACTTCAACGACTACGGAAAAACTAACAGTAGTGACTGAAGCTACTGAGAAAATTGAGAAAAATCCAATACTAAAATCAAAAGTGGTTAATGCTCTTAAAACAGGAGGAACTGAAGCACTTAAAGAGGCAATCGATCATCCATTAGTTAACATTTTATTAGCAACTATTGAAGGATGGAGAGAGGCTGAATAGAGCAAGAGCGATCGCGAACAAGAAAAAACCCAGTCACCAATAAGCAACTGGGCTTAACTATTAATCTAGATAACTATTAAGTTGTTATCTCTGGAGAAAACTATTCAGCAGTTTCGTTAGCTTCACCTAATAGATTTACCTTGACTACTTGATTTTTTTCTTCCTCTGCTAGTGGTAGAGTTAGATTCAAAATTCCGTCTTTGTATTCAGCAATAACGTTGGTATTTTGAATTTTGACTGGTAGAGGAATCACTCTAGAGAACTTGCCGTAACGAAATTCAGAACGAGTTTTTTCTGTTACTTCAGATTTACGTTCGCCAGCAATAGATACTCTATCTGCCATTACTTGTACGTCTAAATCTTTAGCTTCCATACCAGGAACTTCTAGTTTTAGATGTACCGCATCCTCGGTTTGAGTAAGTTCTGCTGCGGGAATTCTAGCTAGATTGTCGAATCCATCCCAATTAGCAGGAGTAAAAGCATCATCGAAAAGGCGATTTAATTGGCGTTGTAAAGAGTTGACTTCTTGCCAAGGATTGTAACGTACTAATGCCATAATATTGTGTCTCCTAATTACTCTTTGGTTGGTTTAAAGTTGTGTTTAACTCGTTTCTTTAATTCTTATCTTAGAGATGTAATCTGAAATAGTTAAGTAGTGTTTTACGCCAATTAAGGTAAGGTTTACTGCCCGAATAAGAATAAGTAGGGTTAACTGTAATTAATAATGTTCGGTTGGGGAAAGCTAAGAATAGTTATTATCAAACACTATGAATGCAAATCTATTTTTGGCTTATCTGAGAATTAGAAAATTCCTACCCGCGATCGCTATACTTTCTATTTTAATAATCACAATCAATCAATTCTTCAACTACCATAACGTTTTAGCCGAGACTGAACCCTGGATAGTACAATCTGTTGTATCTGGTAATTCTCTAACTGTAGTGCGTGATGATGAGATGAAGAAGATTAAACTCTGCGGTATTTCTGGGGGTGATGAAACTTATTTGCGATCGCTGATTAATCGAGGTAATGGTTCGGTTGTCGTCAATCCAATAAGTAAAACAGATAATGTAACTGTTGCTGAGGTGTTCGTACCGCTTTTACCAGATATGGAGCAAGAAATTCATCTCAACACAGAAATGATAATGGGGGGTGTGGCTACGGTTGATAATCCCGATATTTGTCCCAGTGCAGAATATTTAGAGATAGCAGCAGCAATAAAGAATCAATGAAAAACCAGCCCCAACATTATGAGACTGGCATTTACTTTCTGTGAGCATAAGTTATAAATAGGTGTTATTAATTTCTGTCTAAATTTTCGAGTAAAGAATCTACAGAGCTAAGATATTTAGCATCGTTGATGGTGTCGGCGGAAAGTCGGTCAGAAGCGATCGCAGCTTGAACTAAATCTTCTGCTTCGATTCTGTCACTGCGAGTTTGAGATATGAAAGCACCACCAGAAGGAATGCCTTGATTGGTAAAACGACCTTGATAGCCACCAGTTACTAAGTTGAAAGGAGTAATATCTGTAGTCTGTCTTTGAGTAACAGTGTTGGCTGCGATAATATTTCTGTTGCTTTTCTTGAAACTAATTTCACCTGC
>CAYXWE010000229.1:0-6304 GCA_964468145.1 uncultured Pleurocapsa sp. | reverse complement strand
GGGGGAATATTGCTATTTAATTGAATATTTCTTTCAGTGGCAATTGCCTTGGCTGTATTGAGCAATGGGTTTAATATTTCTCTTAGTTCGATCGAGTCTAATTTTGTAGTCGAGCCTGGTAACAAAAAGTTGCTGGTTGGCTGGGTATTATCCCTACTATCTAAAAACCGCGTGGCGTTATTTAAAGGGGCTTCTTGGCTCGATTCTGCTTCAAACTGTTCTAGCAATTGCTGAAAGCGATCGCTTTGTTCTAGCAAACTTTGGGCTACTTGATGATTGCGATCTTCGGGCATAACTCGCTTCAGCAATAGTTTACTAAATGTCCGCAGTGCAGTTAGGGGATTGCGTAGTTGATGAATTAAATTGTCCAAACGATCTCTTTCGATGCGTCTCTCATCTTCAACGATTGCTAGCTCTTCTTGACTCCAATGATACTGTAACTCCAAAAAACGGGCGATCGCTATAGTACGAGCTATTTCTTCTACCTGTTTTAATTCTGCACCAAACCAGTCTCGATCTTCTCGTCCAGTTACTAACAAGCCTAAAAAAGTTTCTTGATATATCAAAGGCAATACAGCTTGCTTTCTTTCGGCTGACTTTGGCTGCCAATTTGATTGGGATTGAAAATCGCCCTCGACCAAGTCTTCGGGTAATAGTCCGAGGAAAGAATGAGAGCGCAACTGTTGCCATATTTCTGACAGCCCCACTGTAGGCAAATTCAGCAAACTTCGATCTTTGGTTTGAGGATAAATTGCCGTGGGAAATAATCGAGCGTCTCTATCTTCGATTGCCTCTTCGGCTAGATATACTACACTCCAAACTGCCCCCAAACTCTCGGCTAGAAGCACAATTTGGGACTGACACAAAGTAGTAAATTCGGTGCTGGAAATGTGATTGTTAGACATTAAATGCTCTGTGGACAGAAATTTCCAGATAGTTAGAGAAAACTAGATTCTTAGTTTAATTGCTAGTTCTTGATTAATCTTGAATTACTAAGGGGTTTTTATTCATCATAAAATACTTAAGATCGCATTTTATACCAAACAATTAAAACTTACTTCTTTAAACAATAGTTTTGAAACAAAGGGTTGATTTTTTTTGTTCATTACGATACAATTGTAGACAAATTAGTAACCGATCGCACAGTAATCCTTAAGTAAATTTCAGGAGGTAAGAAGGTTGGCAAGAAAGCGCAAACGTAAGAGTCGCCGTCGCCAAGAAGGACGCAAGATATTAGAACTCGTTCCCCAGTATCATATTGAAAGTGGTGAAGAGAAACCAGTCACTGCTGCTCGCAACTACATAGCTTCTGAAGGTATTGTCCCTCCAGCATTATTGGTAGTAAAAAGAAACGAACATACTACCGATCGCTACTTCTGGGCAGAAAAAGGGCTGTTTGGAGCGCAATACGTAGAAGAAAATCATTTCTTATTCCCTAGCTTGCAGTCAATAGACGTTCAACAATGGGATAATGCTAAAGCAGTAGCTACAGTAGCTACCCGTTAAAATGCGACCTTGTAAATAAGATCGAATTGCCAAAAATATAATAAAACATTTTTCACTAAAAGGGGATGGCTCAAAGCCAGATCCCCTTTTATAGTTTCTAATCGATCGATAGGTAACTTTAAATTCCCGCACCTGCAACCAAAGTTGGAGAATATTTTATAGAGCTTTTCAGACAAGACTTTGCTTGCTCTAGATTGTAAGGAAAAGGCTTTTTTATTGGTTGATAGTCGCGGTAATTTGGTTCGCCATGATGTAGTACTGCATTAACTAGCAGACAATCGCGATCGCTAAGATTCATTGCACCGTGAGAAACTCCCTTAGGAATCGTGACAACTTGAGGCAAGCGATCGCTCAAGTGAATATATTGATATTGCCGATTGTACAAAACTACCAAAATAAAATCGCCTTTGACAACTAAAAGTTGGTCGGTTTGGTGTTTGTGAACGTACAAATCGTCTACTGTATTGGCTGGTACTTTGACTACCATAGTTCGATCGCTAGATTGAGGCGCATAAAATTCTGTCGTTCCGCCTTGAATAGATTCAACCGTTTCAATAGTTATACCTTTGATTAATCCCATGATTGTAACTAATAATGTTGTAGCAATTATCAATAGTGTAAAAGTTATAGCTTGATGTTTTGCGTACAAAAATTACAAATTATCGATATATAGAACATTATGACAAAAAAATATTGACAAAATACTTTCAATGGTATCCAGATACACTAGAAATATCAAATTATTAATTATTCGTTGGTAAACTGAGTCATAAACTGGCGATCGATATAGTCTTTCCATCGCCAAAATAGAGCAGAGTGCCAGCCGAACCGACTCCAAGAGGCGATCGCTTCGCCCTCTCCAGTGCCAATTAGAGCGAGATATTTACTCTGGGGTATATAGTCCTGTAGGGGTTGCCCCATAATAATATTTTGCCAATTATCAAATAGAGGTTTTCCTTGACGTACTGCAAACACTCCTGCTTTGGGACGACTATAATTAATCATAGTTGCAATATCTCCTGCAGCAAAAACATGAGGATGGGATACAGATTGCAGAGTATCTGTAACCCAAACAAAGCCCTTGTCGCTAGTAGAGAGAGCGGATGCTGCAATCCAATCAGGTGCAGTAGCTTGAGTTATCCAAAATAGGCGATCGCACTCAAGATTAAAGCCAGAATGACAAGCCACTCCAGCTTCGGTAACTCGCGTTACTTCTTGCTGTAGATATAATTTAATACCGCGCTTGCGGATAATTTTTTCCAACTTGTTGCTTACCCAATCATTATGACCCGACAATAAGCGATCGCCACGATGGATTAAGCTTATTTTTAATCGATTGGGCTGCAAAATCTGACTCAAACAAGCCTGCATATTCAAAGCTAACTCCACTCCACCAGCACCACCACCAACAATGGCGATGGAGAAAGAGCAATGAGAATTCGACTTAGCCTGCTGCTTTAACTGATACCAAGCATTAAGAAACTGAGGGACGGGTTTAGCGGGGATAGCATATTTATCTGCACCAGGGACAGTCATGGTTTTGGGAGTACTGCCAATATCGAGAGATAAATAATCGAACTTGATACTATTGCCAGACTGACAGATGACTTTATGCCCAATTAAATCCAACTTATTGGCGCGATCTATGATTAACTTTGCTCCTGCAAATTCAGCTAAACTACGCAGATCGATATGGGTTTCATTATAGCTATAGTAACCCGCTACATGACCTGGTAGCATCCCAGAGTAAGGGGTTTGTTCCACATCACTAATTAAAGTTAAATCCACTCCCGGTAAGGGATTTAGTCCCCACAACCTTAAAGCGATCGCATGAGAATGACCACCACCAATGAGAACTAGCTTAGTGTTTTTTGATTGATTCACTGTTCGTTGTTTGCAAGAACATAATCTTGCCAAGGATGATAGCGTTGAGCGTAATAGTCAAGAATTGCTGTTATCTGTTGTTGAGCCTTGGGAGTAATATTTTCCTCTGCATAATTTATTTGTATAGCTGCAACTTGACTCTGGTAATAGTCAAACTTTGTTTGAGGATCGTGGTGGATGGGACGAATAATTAAGCTACTGTTAACTCCTTCTATTTGTCGCAAATGAGCAGCGACTTCTCGATAGACTGCCAGAGGCAATCGAGGACAGGTTAATGTTTGTTCGTACTGTTTAATTGTGGATGGTTGCATAAAATAAGTTTGATTATTGTGAGGATTGAACTACCCCAACGCAAGGCGATGGGGATTCTTTACACGATAAAGTATCGTATTGGAGCGTCCAAAAGCCCCTCTAATACCTCCCTCTTTTCAAAGAGATTGGCTTTACTTTTACGTCCAATGTTAACCGAACCATTAATATCTGAGATAAAGTAATTTTCCCACAAAAAAATGCTACTTACTACCCTTGTAAGCACCCTGTCACCCCCTTCTTTACCTAGACTTAATCGGGGTAGGGTAAATAAATACTAAGGAAATATTAAAATGGAGCTGACCGCTTCAGGGTATTTTCCAAAGAAGATCGTTATTATCACTAAACAATTACATGAATAACAATTATGAGTCAAAGCTCGAACCTCGTCCTGGTATTGAAAGAATTCTAGACAATAGTTTTTATTGGGCAGCCAAAATATTAGCCTTTGCGATCGCAGGTGTTTTAGTTTGGATTACGATTCAAGTCGCACAAAAGGCGATGCCCGCAATTCAAGAATTTGGCTTGGGCTTTTTGTCTACTAGTAGCTGGAATCCCGTTAATAGTCAGTACGGCGTGTGGCCTGCAATTTACGGTACTTTAGTTAGTTCGTTTATCGCCCTGGCAATTTCTGTACCCATTGGTTTGGGAGTGTCCATATTTCTCAGCGAAGATTATTTACCCCCCTCACTCCAGAGGGTTATCGTGTTTTTAGTGGAGTTACTGGCAGCCGTACCGAGTGTAGTTTATGGGTTGTGGGGTATTTTCGTTTTAATTCCCTTTCTCAAAGGCTTTACTCCCTTGAGAGGCCCTGGAATGTTACCCGCTGCACTGATTTTATCGGTGATGATTTTACCTACTATTTCGGCGATCGCCCGCGATGCTATTATCAATGTCGATCCAGGGCTACGCCAAGCTGCGATGGGTTTGGGTGCAACTCGTTGGGAAGCAATTTTACAAATTATTTTACCTGCTGCATCTTCAGGGATTATCGGCGGAATTATGTTGGCTTTAGGACGAGCATTGGGAGAAACAATGGCAGTAACGATGTTAATTGGTAATTCCAATAAAGTTAGTGCTTCAGTCTTCGATCCTTCTAATACAGTTTCTTCTCTGCTAGCCAATCAGTTTGCCGAAGCTAGTGGTTTGCAGGTAGCAGCTTTAATGTATGCAGCCTTGATTTTGTTTGCTATTACTTTATTCGTCAATGTTTTAGCGCAGCTATTAGTTACTAGATTGCAAAAAATCTAAATATCCAAATTATTAAAAATATTCACCGCCATGACAATTGATATGACAAAAAGCTCGGATTTTGAGGTAGGTAGTCTCAAGCGTAACCCGACATCGCCTCGCACTTTGTTTGGCTTAATTATGAGTGGTATTGCAGGTTTTTTTACTCTACTAGCAATTGTCCCTCTGTTTATTATTCTGACTTATCTACTGACTAAGGGTATTAGTTCTTTATCCGCCTCGGTGTTTACGGAGTTACCCCCACCCCCCTTAGTAGACGGTGGTGGTTTTGGCAATGCTATTCTAGGCACGGTAATCATGGTAGGTATTGGCGCATTAATTAGCGTTCCCATTGGGGTTATGGCTGCAATCTACCTCTCTGAGTTTAATGAGGGAAAAGCAGCAGAATGGATTCGCTTTGCAACTAATGTCTTGAGTGGCGTACCTTCAATTATCGTCGGGGTATTTGCCTATAGTGCGATCGTCTTGACTACGAAGAACTATTCCGCTTGGGCTGGTGGCTTTGCTTTAGCTATTTTGATGTTGCCAATTATTGTCCGTACCACTGATGAGTCTTTAAAACTCGTTCCCCAAGAAGTACGTCAAGCATCCGTGGGTATTGGTGCAAATCAATATCAAACTGTCTTGCAAGTAGTATTACCTGCTGCTTTACCCGCCATTATTACGGGAGTAACCCTGTCAATTGCCCGTGCTGCGGGGGAAACAGCACCGCTGCTGTTTACCGCCCTATTTACTCAATACTGGCCTGACTGGGATAATATGTTGGTCGAACCTACCGCGTCTTTAGCAGTATTGGTTTACAATTTCGCGATCGTTCCTTTCAAAAATCAGCAGGATCTCGCCTGGGCTGCTGCCTTTATTTTGGTGCTATTAGTTTTAACTACTAGCATTATCTCTCGTTTGGCGACAGCGAAGCGTACTTATTGAGACTCCCACTGCTCATGAGTGAGAGCTAGTTCTAGCTGAGATTATGATAAGAATATGAAAAAAAAGTGATATGATAATGAAATCAGGTTCACTTATTTTTCAATGGCGAAAATTATTTCGAGGCGAGGTATTATCCTAATCTTCAGCATCACATTAGGGATGTGGATTGCTGGCTGTAATGAAACGGAAGTCACGTCGTCAACAGCTACATCAAAGACGACTGAAGTTGCTACCAATTCATCAGCAAATACGGTCGGCAAAAAGAAAGTACTCACTACCTTTTCTGTGATAGCAGACATTGCTCAAAATGTCGCGGGAGATAAACTCAACGTAGAATCGATTACTCGTATTGGTGCGGAGATTCACGGCTACGAACCTACACCAAGCGATATAGTTAAAGCCCAGGATGCGGATTTAATTCTATACA
>CAYXWE010000228.1:0-6312 GCA_964468145.1 uncultured Pleurocapsa sp. | reverse complement strand
GGCTTATGAAGTAAGCAATATCATTCTTCCTGATATTTCCAATGAAACCTTTAATGAAAACAGAGGTTTGCTAGAAGCATTTTCGATTATTTTACCTGAGAAATTCAAAATCGAATTAACTGATATTATTAAAAATATAGATCGTTACAAACTACTATTACCTAGCATTAGTTCTGGATTTCAATGGCGCGCTATTGATAGTTTTTCTGCGAAAACTAAAGAGTTGGTTGAAGAAGGTTTATCTAATTCTAATTGTTGTCCAATAATTTTAGATTCGCTTTTTGGAGTTGCTGTAATTCCTAACCATCCACTGAATGCAGAATTTATTAATAAGTTGCTAAATCGACAAAATTTAACAACAAGAGATCCATTTTGGTGTGCTTTACTTCATGAAAATTTTGAGAACAAAAAAGGAGCTTGGCGTTTAATTGAATGGTCGCTCAAGGCAGATTTATCTTCATTTAGTAAAGAAAGCAGTTGTTTGTGGGCATTATTTTTAAGTTGGTGCTGTGCTGCTTCAGATAGACGAGTTCGGGATAGAGCAACTAAAGGTTTAACCAGACTTTTTATTAGTCACCCAGGAGTTATTCAAATCAATCTAACTAGATTTCTTAATATTGATGATGATTATGTTTTAGAAAGAGTTGCTCTAGCTACTTATAGTTCAATCCTGCTTGTAGATGATAATACTTTACTTCAGGATATTGCTAACACAATTTATACTCTAGTTTTTGATACAGATAACATTCCTGAAAATGCTCTTATTCGTGACTGGTTACGGCTGATCGTCGAGTTAGCCGATCATCGTAAATTATTAAATAAAAATATTAATGTTAATAAGTTTAGACCACCTTACAACAGTCAAGCGATTCAGATTCCATCAAAAGAAGATATTGCTCATTTAAGAGAAAATGATGCTTTTAAGCGAAACATGAATCTGGACGAATTCCCTGGTGGATTTGGGGGAACTGATTTTGCTCGATACGTTTTAAGTTCTCGTGTTCTTAGCCATTACGATTTAGAATCCGTAGAAATAAATCAACGGCAAATCCACCGTTGGTTTATAAAAAATGTTTCGGAATTAGGTTATCCAGGTGTAAATAAAATGTGCTTTAAGTACGATCTATACCTTATAGAAAAATATGGAGGAGGAAGAGGAAGACCGACCTGGGCTGAAAGACTAGGCAAAAAATATTATTGGATTTTATTGCAGCGTTTGGCAGGAATTTTAGCAGATTGTGTGCCTAGAAAAATTAATTCAGGGCAAAATAAAACTTCACTTCCAAGATTACAAGGTATCGATCTAAGAGATATTGACCCGACTGATTTACGAGCTTGTTCTGTTCAATCCAATTTGAAAACTGAATGGTACAAACCTGTTAATTACAATTTCGATACGGATTCTAATTTAAGCCATGATGAGTGGATAGAATTACAGGATTTTCCTAAGCTAGAACAAACAATACCAATTACCGATGATCAAGGAGAACAATGGTTTCATCTTTCACTTGATTTTCCGTTAAAAAAAGTCATTTCTAACCAAACTAAGGCAGAGTATCCCTATCGAAAATTAAAAACTTTAATTCAGACTGCTTTAGTTCCTATCATTGATATTAAAACCATTAAAAAAGAATTATCGTCCACTCAATTTAATCGGTATATTTTCACTTTCACCTATAAACCCGATGATTATCGATTATTGATGGGAGAATATCCACATACCATGTCTTGTACTGAGCGTTTTGAAACTGAAGAGTTATCCTTAGAATGCGAAATACCTGGTACAGAGAAAGCTAAAGTAACGGTAATTTCATTATTGAGAGGTAGTGAATGGGAATATGATTGCAGTGAAGAGGAATATATTCCTAGTTTAACAGTTCCTACACCAGATTTTATTACCTTTGGTAATTTGAAATGGGATGGTCAATCTAATTGGATAGATGAGTCTAAAGTAATTCAAATTACTGAGATATCTACAGATAAAGGTTCTGGTGTTTTAATTAAGAGTGATTATCTTAGAAATTTTCTCAATTATTCTTCATTAGCCTTAGTTTTAATTGGATATCAAGAAAAGCTAATATCTACGGGTCTTTCTCATAGCTGTAGCTTCCACGAGCTAAGAACTATCAACATATTTAATGGAAATAAGATTATTAAATGTATGTCTTTCTCACAAAATCATTAGTCCAAAGTCTAATTCAATAGCTTCTTCAATATTTTAAAAAATTGCTTAAATTAAAGAGTTTTAACTACAGAAATAGATGTATTAATTCTAACTTTACAGACCAATGCAAAAGATGGGTTCTAGAGACAGGCTGCACCATATTACAGTCACCTCATAATAATATCTCTAGGTTCTCGTGGTAATTGTGCAGCAGCTTGTTGCACAATTACAATATGACTTTTAAACCTAAGAATTTTCTTTAACAAGAGCTTGCTAATACGTGACCAATACACCAGCTCCCGATAATTACGACAACTTCCTACGCTCCCTTAAAGAACGTATTCGCACCGCTCAGGTTCGGGCAGCTTTAGCTGTCAATAAAGAGTTAGTGCTGCTCTACTGGCAGATTGGCAAAGAGATTATCGAACGACAATCACAAGAGGGATGGGGAGCTAAAGTTATTAGTAGGCTGGCAAAAGACCTCAAAGCTGAATTTCCTGATATGAAGGGGTTTTCTAGCCGTAATATCAATTATATGCGAGCATTTGCCGATACTTATCCCGACGAGCAAATAGTGCAACAGCTTGTTGCACAAATTCCTTGGGGTCACAATGTCCGCATCTTGGACTCGGTTAAGAATCAAGATGAGCGGATTTGGTATATTCAGCAAACCATTGAGAATGGCTGGAGTCGGGCAGTTCTGGAACATCAAATTGAGACTAAACTATACCAGCGACAGGGAAAGGCAATTACCAACTTCGACCAAGCCTTACCCCAACCTCAGTCAGAGTTAGCACAACAGATCCTCAAGTCTCCATACAATTTTGATTTCCTGAGTTTGGGCAAAGAGGCGCAAGAAAGAGATTTAGAACGTGCCTTGATTGCCCATATGCGAGATTTTCTTCTAGAGTTGGGGGTTGGGTTTTCCTTTGTCGGCAGTCAATATGCTTTGGAAGTAGCCGACCAGGAATTTAGAATTGACCTGCTTTTCTACCATCTCAAGCTCAGATGTTTTATTGTGATTGACCTGAAGATGGGCAAGTTTGAACCCGCTTATTCGGGACAGATTAACTTTTACGTCAATGCAGTGGATGACTTGTTGAGACATCCCGATGACCAGCCGACAATTGGTCTGGTGCTTTGTAAGTCAAAGGAAAATACTATTGTTGAATATTCGCTGCGCGGTATTAATACCCCCATAGGCGTATCTACTCACAGTATCGAACAGCTTCCAGAGCAGTTACAGGAGAGTTTACCAACGGTAGAACGGTTGCAGCAAGAGTTGAATGAAGCAGCAGCAGAGATTGAAGCCAAAACATCAAATCCCGAAGAATAGGAGGTAGCAGCATGATAGAGGTAAATCAAAGAGAAGAAAGCAGTAGTAATGTTTTTGCCGATTTAAACATTCCAGAACCATCGCTCTATCTGGCTAAAGCACAATTAGCCCATCAGATTTGTGAGATAGTTCGGGAGCGAAACTTATCTCAAGTTAAAACTGCTGAGATACTAGGCATTGATCGCCCTCAAATGTTAGCTCTAATTTAAAGATCATTTATGATGACTTTAATTATGATCGCTTGTTTCGGTTTTTAAATCTACTGGGTTTTGGTATAGCTTCTTCTGAAAATATTAATTGCCAACTAATTTAATCTTTTGTATTTTAGCTAACAATTAAAGAATAATATTGATACAACCAGAACTAATTTTAATAAATATATCAATCCATTTTATCAAACTCAGATTTTATATATAAACATTCCTTTTCTATAGACCCATTCAAATCTTTAGCTATAACTAGTGCTTGCTCACAGTAATGTAATCCAGATACTTTTTTACCCCACCTATAATGTAATTCTGCCAGTACTTTTAGAGTCTCTGCTTCATCATCGGGACAATTCATATCTTCTATAAAGATTTTTAATGCTTCTTCTAATTTTTTAGATGCCATTTCAAAATTAGATAAATTCATCCAATTAATTCCTAATTCTATTAAAGCTCTTCCCTTCAAAAATAAATTTTTATTTTCGCAAGCTAGTTGAAAGCTTTCTTGACAAGAGCTTAAGGAATCATCGTAATTACCTAATTTTCTCAAAGCAATACTTAGGCTATTAAGTCCCGCTATTTGTCCATAAATTATTTTATATTCTCTTGATTTAGCAATGCTTTTTTCAAAATACTCAATTGCCTTTTTATATTCTTCAAGTTCAATATAGCAATCTCCTGTGTTACTTAAGTTAGTTACTTCCCACTGAAAATCTTCTATAACATGACGAATTTCTAATTCCTGCTCATAAAATTTGATTGCTTCATGATAATTGCCTAGCATTTGATGACTTGTACCCAATCCACCTAAAGCATGGGCTTCACCTTGCGTATCATTTATACTGCGAGATAGATCCAAATATTGCTGATTTATTTCTATAGCTTCATTGTATTTTGCTTGATGAAAAAAAATAAGGCTTAGATTACCTAATGCTCGACCTTCATATATGTAATCTTTAAACTCGCGTGCTAAAGATAGACCATCTTCCCAATAAGATTGGGCTTCTAGATGCCGACCTATAAAATAATAAGCATTACCCAAACGAATTGAACAAATCGAGAACTCTGGAATTTTTATTCCAGATAAAAGAAATTGGTATAAATCAATCATTTCTGAGTAATAACCCCATTGCTGAAGCCGATCAATTTCTTTCATATTGTTTCGGATTATTTTACCGATCTTATTCCAGTCTTCTGACTGATAAAAATGATATAACGCCTCAAGATAGCCTCGTACATTTTCTATATTTTGGGTATCAGAGGGTGGCTTATATTTTGATAGCCATAGTCCTCCAGCTTTTCGTTCGGCATCTTTAAATATTGACTTATTTTTTCTCAGTAAATCATATGCGATATCACGAATAAGATTATGTTGACGAATAAGCTGCTGATTATGTTTGATACCTTGTTTCTCTATTAAAGCTCGATCTTTTAGTCGCAAATAAGCCTGTTGTTTTTGGTCTTCTGTGATATTATTTGGCAGCATTTCTAACCAAAAATATTTAGTAACAGCACGGCGATAAGCAGAGCTTAGACAAAGCAAACTCAGGGCATTTTCTGGTAACTTTAGAAGAGAGTTTTCTATTCGCTGACGGATTCGCTGTTGTAATTCCTCGTTATAAAGTTTAGAACTTAATCTTGGAAATGACATTTGACGAGTTAGCTGTTCAAATTCCTGCCGATTTACTTCCCAGTATTGATCTACGTCATTATCGTAATCATCAACAATCTCTCCAGAAATTACCTGTAATGCTAAAGGATGACCTTCATAAATCTGCCCAATTTTACTTAAAATATAAGAATTTGACTTTGCGATTTTAATTCCCTTCTTACTAAAAAACTCTAATTGTTCATTATGCTCCTTTGACGCTGATAAACCTGACAAAGTAATATTGTGCCAAAAATTAGAATAATTATCACGAAAACTTGCTACTTCAGTAGGCAAAGCTTGAGAAGTTAATAATAATCGGCTGGGAAATTTTTTCTCAGTTAAACACTGTCGAAAAAAAATTAGCCAGTAATTATCATAAAAAGCAAAATCATCTTTTTTGTTATCTAAAAGACGTTCAATAGAATCGAGTTGTATCCAGTAAGGATGAGACTGAAGTTTACGTACTAAGCGATTACATATTCTTTTTGAATCAGTGCGTTCTTGAGGAGCTATATCAATATCTCCCAGTTTTGCCAATATTTCTGTTGCTCCCGTCGTAAAATTAGGAATTTGCCCTTCAAAAATAGGTAAACTAATCCAACAAAAAGAGCTAGTTTCTTTCCAAGCATTTACCGCTATACATTCAGCTAGTGCCGTTTTTCCTACACCAGAAATTCCCGTTAACCATAAGATTCTGGTCTGTTCTTTTAATTTGGTAGCAAGTTTTTTCACAAGAGAGCCTCTTCCCGTCCAAGTTCTGGAATTATAGAGAATTGGTTCAGGAGGTTCTGAAGCAACCTTCTTCAGCTTTAAGCGTTTCTCAAATGCGCCTCTAAAACTTTTTTTGCTTACCTTTTCCCCCAAAGCTGCTGACAATTTTTCCCATAAATTTGCTCCTTCTTCTTTGATGTAATTTGGATTATAGTTTATTTCTTTTGCTATTTTCTCGTATGTC
>CAYXWE010000227.1:0-6333 GCA_964468145.1 uncultured Pleurocapsa sp. | reverse complement strand
GTGTGTTAGCAAATTTTTGTAAAGAGCTTTGGAGATAATCTACCGCTTGGTTTGATACGTCAGCTAATGTTTCTTCATCAACAGTAGAAACATGGAGGAAAGAGCTATTAATTGTTTCCATTTAATTATTTTTGAGAGCTGCATTTTTATATTTCCCATAAGTGAAATGAAATACATCAAAATAAGGATTGTTTAGCTTTATATTTTAATTCTCTAAAATTGATGTGTTAGCGATTATCCCATTGGGCTGCAGCATCTTGGATAGCTTGTTCTACGGTTTTTTCCTCCAGCATTGCAGCCTGTAGGTTTTCATAAATTGCCTTTTGCAATGCGGGCAAATCCTCTTGAGCGGGAATCAGCACTTCGGCATCTTGTAGTTGGGTTGCGCTGGTTTTTTGTGCTTGTTCTTTAAGACTGGTTTGTTCTTTTTGTTCGAGATCCGCAAGATACTGTTCTACTGCTTGAATGGTTGAGGGTAACACATTGGAGGCTTGGGCAAAAGCCAGTTGATTTTTGGTATTGGTGACGTATAAGGCATATTCAAGAGCATCTTCAGATTTATCGGTATCGCGAGGAATCACTAAATTCATCACTGCTACGCCTTTTTTCCCGCTATTGCCTGTAATTTGCGGTGCTGTTGCCGAAACTTGGGCAATTGTCGGCGCATTATTAGTAATACTGTCTATAAACTCTGCACCAGAAAACAACAAGCCCGTTTCTCCCATCTGATATAGTTCAATACCATAACGATGACCCTGAGTTAATACCTCTGGAGGCAATAGTTTTTGTTGATAGAGATCGACCCAATATTGAAAAGCAGCTTTACCTTCAGCACTATTAAAAGCTGCCTTGCCAGATTCATCAATTAAGGTGACACCCATCTTGACCAAGGATTCCAATACATCCCCCGAATCATTGGGTACAAAACTAATAAAGAAAGCATATTTACCTGTTTTATCTTTGATAGTTTTAGCGACGGTAGCTAATTCCTCATAAGTTGCTGGTGCTTGAGAAATACCTGCTTCTTTGAGTAATTCCTGATTATAACTCGTAATTGTTGTGGTCAAATACCAAGGAAGACCAAAAGTTTGCTCGTCGCAGTTATTTTCTTGGCAGATTTCGATAGTACTGGCTTGCCATATCTTTGCTAGATAGCTAGCCTTAACGTCGGGTGCAACCAGTTCGTCTAGATCGAGCCAGGCATTGCGAGTAGCGAGTTGAGAAGCAAACTTGGGGTTGAGATTCACTACATCAGGTGCAGTCTTAGCAGAAATAGAAGTCAAAATTTTGTTTTCCATCGCCGACCAAGGAACATCAATCCAACGTAACTTTACCGCTTCATTTTGGTCTTCAAAAGTGCTGTTGAGATTAGTAAAGTAGTCAGTGAAGTTTGGCTTAAGCTGCATTGTCCAAAACTCTAGCTCATCAGAACTAGTATTAGAACGAGGATTGCAACCAGAGATACTACTTAATATTATGGCGATCGACAACCATAAATTGATTTTTCTACTGAGGATAATTCTATTCATTTACCGATCGAAGATAAACCACAGGACAAACAATATTACTTATAAGTGAAAATGGCAATGTCTCTGGGTAAATTTGACTATTTATGTATATTTACATCACTTTTTTTCGGTGCAACTACTTATCTTAAAATCCATTTGTAGAAGCTACAATAACCAATGTAACCAGCCTATTATTATTAATTAGCTCGAATTTATCTTTAACTTATCATTTAATATTTGGCAAGAAGCTAATAATAACTGAAGATATCGATCGCTTTTATTTTAATTAGATAAAAATGAGATATCTTCAGAAGAATGAAACTCAAACATAGACAGTCATATTTATACTTAGGTACAACCTTGGAAATACTACTCAGGATAGGGGTATGCTGAAAAACTTAACTAATATCTTCAATAAGAAAGGAGGTAGTATTGGAATCGAAATCAACCCGCAAAAAATTAACATTGCCCAAATAGCTAAAAATGGACAGCAGCCCAAACTGCTGAAAAATGTTTCTGCAGATATTCCACCAGGAATTTATGAAGACGGACAGATCGTAGACTCCCTAAGTTTGTCAGAGTTGATTAAAGATACTCTCAAAGTCAATAAAATCACAGCAAAAAATGTTTCAACTGCTGTACCGATGCGAGAGGCAATTATTCGGGTCATTCCTGTTCCTGCAGAACTAGATGAAGACGAATTAAAAGATATGGTGATGGTTCACGAAGCAGGAATGTATTTGCCTTATCCGCGAGAAGAAGTCGATCTCGACTATGCCAAACTTGGTTATTTCATGGATGAAGATGGTATTGAAAAAGTTAACGTTTTGCTAGTAGCAACTAGAAAAGAAGTAACGGATCTTTATAGCGAAATATTTCAGCAAGCAGACTTGCAAATGGGAGTATTAGAGATCAATAGCTTTGCTCTAATTAGAACCATTCGCGAACAGTTACGGCAGTTTGGTTCAAAAGAAGCAGTGGTATTGGTAGATGTAGAATTTGACAGTACCGAAATTGCCATTGTAGTCGAAGGCGTACCCCAGTTTTCTCGGACTGTACCCATTGGCACTTATCAAATGCGGATGGCATTTTCCCAAGCGATCGGTTTGCCAGATACAGGGGCAACAGAATTGCTGCACGACATCGATATTATTGATGGATTAGAAGATACGGGGGATCTCGATTCGTCTCAAATTGAATCTGGCAAAGCAGCGTTAATGAAAATTCTGGGGGAATTAACTGAAGAATTGAGTCGTTCGATTAATTTTTATATTAATCAAAGCGAAGACTTAGAAATAGCTCAATTACTTTTAGCAGGACCAGGAGCAGGTATTAGTCAGGTAGATGAATTTTTTACTCAAAAATTGAATTTGCCAACTATGAAAGTAGATCCAATAACAAGTCTTGGTTTAGATGCCGATCAAGATATTGCTCCCGAACGTCGTCCTGGTTTGGGTATTGTTTTAGGATTGGGGATGCGCGATCTCTAAAAAAAATATGAGAAAAATAGCGTTAGTTTTATACAGCTAAAGCATACTCTACAAATTACCTATTATTGTTAAAACTAGTATGAGTTTATGTATAACTTAGATATTAATTTTCTTAGAGATAGAGGATTACAAGAATCGGCGGATGTTGGCGATAGTTTAGTTGAAAAAAAAGAACCTTCTATTACTGATAAAATACCTATTGCTGCAGGGGTAATAATAGCATTGGTTGCACCAGCAATTACTTTTGGTCATTTGCAAAGTGTCAATGCTAAAACTGCCAGTATAGAACAAGAAATCAAGCAAATTGAGGGCGAAATTGCCGATCTAGGCAATCAAAATAAAAAAATCGAAGAAGCTAATGCAGAAATTCAAAAAGTCGAAGAAGAAACAGTAGCTTTAGTCGGAGTATTTGAAAAGATAAAACCTTGGGCAGCGATTATGCAGGAAGTAAGCGATCGCACTCCTCCAGGAGTTCAGGTAAATTCAATCCAACAGAGTGGTTCTGGTAGCGGTACGGGAATTAATTTGGCGGGTACGGCTCGTTCTTTTGCTGATGTTAATGACTTTGTTTTGTTTCTACAAAGATCGCCCTTTTTTGAAGGCAGAAACATTAAGCTCAACACCGCTGGGGTAACTAACTTTTCTGTGGAAGTAGAAAACGAAGACGATCTACCAGAAAATGTTTCTTATAAAGTTCCTCAAGGAATTCAATATACTATTTCTGCCCAGCTTAAAGATACACCAACCTCTAAGTTAATTGAAGAAATTAACAAAAAAGGTTCGACTGGTTTAGTCACCAGACTCAAAATATTAGAACAGAAAGGAGCAACATTAAAATGACCTTTGCTGACGATTTTGCAACGGAAGAAGAGAGTTTAGCAGCAGATTATCCTTCGGCTTTTGGTATAACTTTTACTCCCATGGTTATGGGGGTGGCAATAGCGGTTGCTGGTATTGCTTTAGCTGGATATGGCTATATCAATTATGTTAAACCCGCTCAAGAAAAGCTAGAACAAGCATCAGTTAAAAAGGAAGAAATACAGGGGCAGCTAGATAAAATAAAAACAGGAGATCTTCAGCTAAAACTCGCTCAACTACAGTCAGATTTAGCCAGTCGCCAGGTATTAAGATCTCGCGTTGTCTCCATGTTTACTAGTCAACAAGACCTCGAAACATTACTAATAGATATAGATAATTTTGTCTCAGCAAATCAGGCAAGCTTAATCCAGTATCAACCCGATAGTAATATTAGTACGATTGATGATGCTTCATTGGGAGAGCAAGTACAGGGAAAACTCAGACGGAAAGGGATTTCTCTCACTATTGAAGGTACTTTTACCGAAACTAAGCAGATCTTGCAAGATCTCGAACGTCTGCAACCACTACTGATGATTCAAAGTATTAGCTCCACAGTAGACGAAGAGCCTACAGCAATTTTGACGAGTAACAACACCGAAATTACTCCTAACAAACAGGCAGAGCTAAAAACTCAAATTAAGCTAGATGCAATTTTACCTTCAAGTCAGTCTGAATTGGAGCAAGCGAAAAAAGCTGACGAACAAGCAGAGCAAGACAGTCGTTCTCAACGCAGAAATAGACGTAGAAATCGAGAAGAGTAGCGACCAAAGACTCGATATTACTAACTAATATTAGTCCGAGCAAAAATATATTTACTAACAATATAGGTTGAGGAATAAACAGTGAGAAACTATTGCGATCGCCTGGGATTTTTAAGCGCATTAGCCGTAATTTTGATGGCTGCACCATCAATGGCAGCAGAACGAAATATTACTGAAGTTGAATTGGAGAAAGATAACAACCAGCTAGAGTTAAAACTCTCTGGTTCTACATCTAAAAAAGCTGAAGAGAAAGCTTCTTTTTATACTCTACGCAATGGCAATACTATAGAAGCCAATCTACTCAACGCCAATTTAGATTTACCTGGAGGTAATTCTTATAAACAAGTAAATCCCTTACCAGGAATTAAAGCTGTAGAAATTAATAAAGTAGATGGCGAACATACTCAAATTTTGATTTCTACCGAATCAGATATTCCTATCGAACATTTACTAGAACAGGATGGTGACGATCTGATTCTGAGTCTCAATCGGGTGACAAAAGCTCAATCTTTCCAAAGAGATATCAAAAAGTTTGGTCGACAAACAGTCACCAACATCAAACAAACTTATAAATCTGCACTAGGTCAGAAAAAAACCAAAGACGATAAAAAAACAGAGCAAAAATCTACTTTGGCTTCTGGTAAAGATAATAATGACTCGGATATTCTAATTCCCGATCCTGAAATCGTCATTAACGACAATCGCATCAACGATATCAAAGAAAGAGTCTTTAAGGCTCAAGATTCGGGTCAAGCTACCCTACCCAGGGCCGTTGCACCACCTGTAGGAGATATGGCAGTGTCGAACATCACTACCATGCCCGATACAATCGATCTAGGCTCTAGAGCATTAGTACCTCGACTAGTATTACGAGATGCTCCAATTAGAGAAGTTTTGTCTTTGCTGGCGCGATCGGCTAATTTAAATATTGTTTTTGCTAGTAATGATGAAAGTGGTGGCAGAAACGATGAAGAAACAGGCCCTACTATTTCTTTGGATCTGGAAAATCAACCCGTACAGGAAGTATTTAATTCGGTGCTTCTAGTGTCGGGTTTGAATGCTAACCGTCGAGGAAATCTCATTTATGTTGGCGAAAGACTACCCGCCCAGGCGAGAAACTTGATCAGTCGCACTCTGCGCTTAAATCAGGTAACGGCAGAAAATGCAGCATTATTTTTGGCCAGTCAGGGAGCAAAAGGCAAAAGACTTACTAATGATGTAGAAGAAATTATTAACCCCGAAACAGGAAGAGTTGTCCAAAGAAGAGAAACCAGCCCCGAATTAAGCGATCTCGATGGTGGTAGCGATGATGAAACAGGTACTCAAGCACTATTACTTCAGGGCTTACAAGTTTCTACCGATGGTAGGCTAAATGCTGTAACTTTGGTGGGCGAGCCTCGTAAGGTGGAAGTAGCGACAGCGATGTTGACTCAGTTAGATGCTCGTCGTCGTCAGGTAGCGGTTAACGTCAAGGTACTAGATGTTAACTTGCTGAACCAGGATGTCTTTAACAGCAGTTTCTCCTTTGGCGTGAACGATAGCTTCTTCGTGCAAGATAATGGTTCGGCTTCTCTCAGATTTGGCGACACTGCACCACCTACAAGTACAGAATTAAATAGTCCCCAAGGTAGAGCGTCTAATCCTCCAATTATCAATAATCCTTTTGCTGCTGGTAATACTTTTATTGATTTCGCAAATCAATTTTCTATTCCCAAC
>CAYXWE010000226.1:0-6346 GCA_964468145.1 uncultured Pleurocapsa sp. | reverse complement strand
CTACGGTATCGTCTCCTCCATTACCAAACAAGACATCATCGCCATTACCACCATCTAGGTTATCGTTTAATGCTCCACCTCGTAGAGTATCGTTACCGTCATAACCTCTAATTACTGCTTTGATGTCAGTAGCACCCCTAGCATCAATAGAGTTATTTTCATCTCTGCCATAAAGACGTACCTCTTCGATATTGCTAAAGGTATCTGTGTTATTTTTTATTACAAAAGTTTTATAAAAAGTGATGTTGTTATCGCTGACGACATAAAAGCGATCTGTACCTTCGCCACCGTCTACGGTATCGTCTTCACCGTTACCAAATAAGACATCATCGCCAGATCCACCATCAAGATTGTCGTTATCGTTATCGCCTTTTATTGTGTCATTACCGTCATTTCCATTGAGATAGTCGTTACCGTTACCGCCACGGAGACTATCATTTCCTTCCTCACCAATCAGAGTATCATTGCCTTCTTGACCAGCAAAATAATCATTACCATCTGCTCCTATTAATAAATCTCCGTCATCGCTTGGATCTAGCGAAGAAACAGTAGTAATTGAACAAAAATAGAGGTATTTACTTTTGATTTAAGATATTGGCTTAATGCACATTACAAGCTTGCGTCTTTTCTCAACAATTACAAGAAAGCCGTTTTGCACAAAAGCATATTTGAGGTTTACTTTTTTACGCTCAAGAATCAAATGTGGTTTAGCCTCATCATCAAGACGAAATAGTCTTAACGTAGGGATTCTGTAACCATGATTGGGAGGAAGCATAACTGCTAGAATATTCACACTTAAAGATAATTCCCCATAACTATTAATGATGTGAATAGAATCATTGCTAAGAGATTTAATTAGTGTTTTTGATGGAAAGCCAGGACTATCTCTTACCACAGGTCGAAATCCTGGTAGATTGCCAACCGCAACAAAACGTTTTGAAATTGCTACACTTGAGCCAAAATAAGCATCTGAAACACCGATTTTTAAAGGTTTTTTATTAGGTGCATCAAGATCGAATAACCAAGCTCTTCCCCCTGTATATTCTGATGGAGATCCTACCAAAAACAAATTTTCATGAATTGCAGTAGCAATACCAAATCTCTCTTCACCATTTTTGGGTAATATAATTCTTCTAACTTTATCCCCAATTAAAAGGTCAAATTTTGCAGAATCAGCAGTTTTTGTTACACCTAAATCAACAGGTTTAACTTTCACCTCTGAATCTAATTTTGTTAGGTATATTTTACGAAAACATGATATACGATTATCTCTATAAACTAAATCTTCTGAATCACTTACCTCATCTGTTGATTGTTGCACTATTGCACTAATAGCCAAAAAATCACCATTCAATTGTAGTTTCGTGCCGAATCCATCACCACATTCAGGAGGAGTAAAGTTTTCTGGTGGGAGAATTTCTCTTGTCTTTCGCCATTTACCGAACTTATTAGGAGTATAAACAGTAACTTTATTGAATATTGGATCGCCTAAAACTAAATATTTGCTATTTATTACAACGGGTTCTTCAAAAGAACTTATATTACCTCTGTTAATATTATTTCGATTGAGTGGTAAACAGGTTTGATTAAGATTAAATATATTCATTCTAAAAGCAGATTTTTAGATAATGCTGATGAAACACCAAATTCATGTTCTTCTCTATCTGACAGTGTTATAGATTTAATCTTGCCTTCAGATAGCAAATTAAAGTGTACACAACTCAAGCCTCTTTCCGCTTTTAATCCAATTTGATGTACTTCTGTTTCTCTATCTAATAATTTAAAAAAGAATGCTGCGATCGCATTTACTGATACCGTTGATTCATTGCACAGTCTGTATCATTGATAACACTATGGGGAGAATGTCAAGAGCGATTGTGAATTTTAAGTAAAGTAAAATATCTTGGTGTTAGTTAGTTTTATCGGTTAATTAATTTTAGATTTATTTAATAGTAATTTAACTTGAATAATTATATTTATCTACAGTTTTATTCAATTGAAAATTGTTGCTATCGACCTATAAATACTTAGATAAAAACATTAATACAGTCGTTTTTTGAGCGATCGAGCGATAGAATCTACTTAATTAAAAACGACTGTAAACCAAAAGCCTGTTAAATTAAAATTATCGATCGCTGCCAAAGATATTACGGGCGATCGGCGATTGCAAATTGAACGCTCAAATTCGCTCACATTTAACTAATAACTAGGGCTGCGCCCTCGATCGCCCAATGATTATCTAGACTGAGGAGCGAAAAATATTATAATCGATCTAAATTAATTAGGATTAGGGGATAATATGGCAGATATTGTAGATATTGCAGTGAATACAGAAGGTTTTAGTACCTTGGTCGCTGCGGTTAAAGCAGCTAATTTGGTAGATACTTTAAAAACCCCTGGCCCTTTTACTGTCTTTGCCCCTAACGATTCCGCCTTTGCCAAACTTCCTCCTGGTACGGTTGGCACTCTGGTACAAAATCCGCCCCAGTTAGCCAGAATACTAAAATATCATGTAGTAGCAGGAAAATTAACTAAGGCAGATTTGAGTAAGGTTGATTCAGTCGAATCGGTTGAAGGTTCGCCCATCGCCATTAATTGCCACGATGATACGTTTGAAGTCAAAAACGCCACGGCGATCGCAGCAGATATTGAAGCTGACAATGGCATTATTCATGTAATTGATAATGTAATTTTGATGGGATAATTTATTTTTATTTCTTAATTTTGATAATACATCCTAATTTAGCAAAATTGAAGATAATGATTGATTTTTGGGATATAGTTTTTCAATATTAGGAATCTGTTTCAGCAAAGAAATTTCTTGTTTATAAACTTCTTGAATAGTTTTTAGATTGCGATCGCGCTTTGGTTGCGGTTCAATTTTATTGATTAAGTTAACTGCGGTATTAATTTTGAGTAAAGCTTCTAAATATTTTTGAGAGATGCGATCGTTTAATTGTAGTTGCTCTAACTCTTTTACTCTTTCCTCTAGTATTTTTATTTGCCGATCTTTGTCATCATAATGTTTCAGAAACCTTGCTTGTTTTAATAAGCGCGAATCTATAGAACTCAATAATTCTTTTCTGGTAAAGGGCTTGGTGATATAGTCATCTGCCCCCAATTCCATGGCATTTCTAATATCTTTTTTATCGGACATTGCTGTTAAAAAAATAAACGGAGTCAGACTTGTTTCTGGTATTTCGCGCATTTGTTCTAAGACTTCATGTCCGCTCATTTCTGGCATCATTACATCACAAATGACCAGATCTGGAGTGTTTTCTTTTGCCCACAAAATACCTAATATTCCACTGTCAGTGCTAAAGACTTCAAAATCTTCTGCTTCTAAAAGTTCGGCAATATTTTCTCTAATAGGTAATTCGTCTTCAATTATAAGTATTTTGGTCATATTTTTTTGGTGAGGGCTTGTAGCAATTAATTATTAACATCTATCTATAATGTATTTAGTTTATCTACAGTTCATAGTTTTTACATCAGAAAAATAACTGATAAATATTAACGTTTATTATTGCTTTATAAAATTTAATTATTTTTTGAATTTAATTGAATCTCTTTTACCGAGAGAGTTTGGTAGAAAACGATTCCAAATCATTGATTTTATTGTCCAGATTAATGTAATTTGAATTACAGTATTATTACTTGTACAGTAGTCAATACTAAATCCGATCGCTGGTTTCTAAGAAAGGAATAGTAATAGTAAAAGTACTTCCGCGATCGACTGTGCTGTCTACTGATATTTTTCCTCCGTGGAGATCTACCGATCGCTTAACAATAGCTAATCCTAAACCAGTACCAGGAATAGAGCCTACATTATCAGCACGGTGAAAAGATTCAAATAGCTGTTGTTGGGCTTCTTGGGGAATGCCAATACCAAAATCTTGAACTTTAAAAGTTACTTGTTGCTCTTGACAAGTCAATTCAAAATTCACGCGATCGCTATGGGGAGAATACTTGATAGCATTGGATAATAAATTGTAGATAATATGTTTGATAATTTTTTCATCTACGTAACCAGTAGAACATCGATCTTCAATATTATTAACCTCAGCAGAATCTCGAACTTTAAAGATAATTTGGTGAGTTTGTACGGTCAATTCAAATTCTTCAATCAGTTGCTGACAATATTGAACCAGATCGATTTTAGTAGGTTTTAATTCTAATTTTCCCGCATCAGCTTTACCCAACAATAAAACATCATTGAGTAGTTCTGTCATGTGCTTAACTGAGTTTTGAATACGATATAAATGACTTAATTTTTTTGATTCGCTCCATTTATGACTATAGTGTTCTAGTAGTTCGGAAGAAGATAAAATTGAAGCTAGAGGAGTACGAAATTCGTGGGATGTCATCGTCACAAATCGAGTTTTTAATTCGTTTAACTTTTGCTGTTGTTCTAAAGTTTGGCGAATATCTGCTTCTGCTTGTTTGCGCTCGGTTATATCGCGAATAATTGTTATAACTTCATCTATTTCGCTAACTGCCATCCGAACTTCGTAGCTATAAATTTTATGATTGCGATCGGGAATTTGACATTCTAAAATTTGAAGTTCACCAGTTTTAAAAGCGCGATCGATACAGTTCATTGTCGGCAAAGATATTTCTTGGGGGAATATTTCATAAATATGCTTGCCAATAAACTTTTCATTGGGAGAAAGTAAATTATCGTATTTAGCAGCTTTATAATTAACAAAAGTTCCCTGGCGATCGATTCGTAAAATAAGATCGGGAATAGCATTGAGAATTGCTTTGTTAGTTGCCATACTAGACTGCAAAGCATCTTCTACTTTTTTGCGCTCGATAATCAAGGCTAATTGTGCAGCAACAGATTCTACCAATTCCAACATTTGTTCGTCGTGGGGGCGAAGGTTAAAATTGTGAAAAACCAAAATAGCAATTACGTCTTGATTGGCAATCATTGGTACGGCTAAAGAAGTTTTGAGTCCCATCGAGCGAGCAACTTTGTATCTGGGAAAAGCATCGGATGTTTGTCTCGATATATTTTCGATCCATTCAGATTTTTTAGTTAACCATACCCTCCCTGGTTGACCGACATTGATTGGATAAACCCACTTTTGGCTCGCTTCTCGAAAATATTCTAGCTTGGTTGAATTGCTGTAGTAAGCTGGGCTGAGTTGCAGTACTTGTTGTTTGGGATCGGGAATCCAGGCTTCGGCAAAACTCCAGTCAACCGTTTGACATACTTTCTGTAGAGTAATGGCGATCGCATCATCGAAGCTAGCAGCCTGGGTAATAGCCTGGATAATTGTTTGTAGCAGGCTAATTTCTTGCTCTTTTTGCTCTCTTTCGGCAATTTCTAGCCTCAGTATTTCATTATTATGAACTAATTCGGCAGTACGTTCTTGTACTCTTTGTTCTAGTTCTCTGTGAGCTTGTTTGAGTAATATTTCCGCTCTTTTGCGTTGGGTAATATCAGCAACATAACATCTAACCAATTGGCTAGGGGCAATAAAATGTATCGATTGTTCAAAAAAGCGATCGTCTATTTTAACTTCTCTGGTAAATGATTTTTTCTCGATTACTTTAACCAGATCGACAATTCCCTGTACCAAGGGATGATGGGATCGATCTCGTTTCAGGTTGGGGAAGGCTTTTAAGGCTGCGGGATTGATATAGGTAATATTACCCCGAAAATCAATCTCGACGATAGGATTGGAAAATAGTTCGGGAAAAGATGCCAGACGCTCTAAAGACCGCTGAATCTTGCTTTGCGGTTGTGGGGGATGAATTACGGTATGACTCGAAGAATTATACGAAACATCATCGAAAGCAGCGGTAGCATCAATATCTTCATCTTCATCCAACGGGAAAAAAGATTCGGAAATTTCTACGTGTGAAGATACATCTACTGTTTGATAGGTCGCAGTTATATTTTCGGCAAAGGTAATAACATCATTGGGTTGCAAATCGTAAGCAAAACAAGCACGTCCGTTTACCTTAATACCATTTCTACTACGGCGATGATTGAGGTCGCCGTCAATAATACGAAACCGATAACCGTCATTTCCAGGGGTAGTAATTCTGAGCAAAGTTGCATGATAGCGAGAAACTTTGGGAGATTTCAGGACTATGGGGTTATCGGCAGCCCTACCAATCGAGTAAGTCGCAGATTCTAGGTTAATAGTACGCTCGGTTTGTCCGTTTCTAATAACCAAACAATGCCTGTTGGAGTAAGATTTATCCATAAATACTGAAATTTATCACTAATAGACATATGCGCAATGCAGGATCTTAGGTGTCACTCATTTAATAGTTATTTGTTATTTGTTATTTGTCATTTGTTATTTGTCATTTGTTATTTGTCATTTGT
>CAYXWE010000225.1:0-6376 GCA_964468145.1 uncultured Pleurocapsa sp. | reverse complement strand
CAAACTCAATTGATTCATACTGTATACGGTAAAGGCTATCGTTTTGGAGATTCCTAAGTTGTCATTTGTTCTTAGTCATTTGTTAAAAACTTATGATATATCGAGATTTATACCCATAGGTCTAATAACTAACAACTAATAACCAAATTATTCCGATGCACTACCGTATCTACGCTGTCGTAACCCAATATCTCGGCAATTTTGGCAGAATGATATCCTTTGATCTGTTCTATTTCTGCACTATTGTAATTAACCAAACCTCTACCTAATTCCTTACCCGCTCGATCGCACAATTTCACGGCATCAGAAGTAGCAAACTCCCCTTCTACTGCAACAATTCCCGCAGGTAATAATGATTTACCCTGTTTGGTTACAGCTTTAACTGCCCCCGTATCGAGATATAGAGTTCCTGCAGGTACTAAACCATAAGTAATCCAGCGTTTGCGGGCGTTTTCTGCTTTGGGTTGGGGTTCAAATTGCGTCCCCAAATTTTCTCCATTTAATATTTTAAGAACATTTTGGGGTTTTTGACCGTGGGTAATCACAGTTCTGACTCCCGTACTAGTAGCAATGCGGGCTGCAGCTAGTTTAGTTGCCATGCCACCAGTACCCCATTGAGAACCGCTAGAACCTGCATCTACCTCTAGGCGATCGAATGCTTCATTGCTAACCAGTTCGATCGGTTGAGCGTCGGGTACGGTTTTGGGATCGGCAGAATACATTCTATCTACATCGGTTAGCAAAAATAACCAATCTGCTTCTACCAAACTAGCTACTAAAGCAGACAGGGTATCGTTGTCCCCGAATTTTAATTCGTCTACAGCAATGGTGTCATTTTCATTAACAATGGGAATTACTCCCAGATTTAATAATTCCTGAAAAGTATTATAAGCATTGACATAAGTATTGCGCTCTACTAGTTCGCGACGAGTTAATAGTACTTGCGCGATCGCCTGTTGTAGACTGCTAAACATATCGTCGTAGATGCGCATCAAACGTCCTTGTCCTACTGCAGCCACTGCTTGCTTGAGAGCCATTTTGCGCGGTTTTTCCGCTAGATTTAATCTGGCGCACCCCACACCCACTGCACCAGAAGATACTAGCACTACCCGATGTCCTTGAGAGCGCAACCGACACAGGGTTTCTACCAAAGAAGCGATAGTGGCGATGGCAATTTGTCCTGTAGCCCCAGTCGAGTCTGCGGGGTTATTCGTCAAACTAGAAGTACCAATTTTTATGACTATGGTTTTCCGCTTTTGGCTCACGATCGCATATCACTCCTCAAGCAAAAAATATTTACGAAATGATCTACTTGCATTAACAGAATCCTTTAAATACATATACCCAGCACTCAATGGTTTATCCTATCAAGATAAATCATAAAATGATACTAAAGATTTGGTTGAGTTTTCTTGACTAATTTAATTTTTCCCGAATTGTAATCAGCATCTATTGTGGCGATCTCGTGAGCTATATTCAACCAGAAACGCAGTCGAATCAATTACCAACTTCCACCTCCCAAATACTATTGATGGGGTTAGCCGCAGCACAGCAGCAAGATTGGTTGTCAGTCTGCGATTATCTCAAACTATTACCCCAAACCAAAAGTCGTAAAAAACCCAAACTATTTATTTTGGCTGCTAAAGATTGGCAAATGGCTCGTGAAATAGCTCTTTATGTATTGATTGAGGCTGATTTTCAGCACAAATGGGCTATTAGCAAGTTAATTCCCCTGTTTGGTAATGATATTATTCCTTCTCTTACTACTCTTGTCAAAGATCGAACCCTAGAAGCAGACGTGCGCTGGTTTGTTTGCAAGATCTTGGGCAAATTTAAAAAAGAGGAAGTAATTATTGCTCTAGTCGAACTACTACAGGAAACTACAGATAAAGAGTTAATCGAGATTGCGGGTAAAACTCTCAGCGAAATTGGCGATGATGCAGTAGAAGCGTTATCAAATTTGATAGCGCAACCAGAATATAGTTTGCTGGCGGTACAGTCTCTATCTTATATTCGGACGGTCAAAACTATCGACCCATTGCTAGAAGTCACTAACAACCCCGAACCAGAACTAAAAGCGATCGCGATTAAAGCCCTGGGCAGTTTTCACGATCCTCGCATTGCTCCCGTATTGTTAAAAGCTCTACAGGATAAAGCCAGTAAAGTTAGGATTGAAGCTGCGATCGCTTTAGGATTTCGCAGCGATTTAGTAGATGAATTAGATTTGATCGCTCATTTAAGTCCATTGCTATCAGACTTTAATTTAGAAGTATGTCGTCAGGCTGCAACATCTTTGGGACGAATGAAACAAGACAATGCTAATAAAGCCTTGTTTGAAGCATTACGGGCAGAAACTACCCCCATTAGCCTCAAACTAGATCTAATAAAAGCTTTGGGCTGGAGCGAACTAAAAAGCGCGATCGACTATTTAGCTTTGGCTTTAGTCGAATCTTGCGGGGCAGTCACTCAAGAAATTACCATCGTTCTGGGTAGAATTTCTGTTCCCCAATTTAAACCTTTGGCAGCTCAAACACTATTAAACTTTTGGCAAACCAAACATCAAGAGTTAACGCCTCAACTAAAACAGTCTTTGGCGACATCTCTAGGAGAGTTACGCTGTTGTGATGCCAAAGTAACTCTAGAACAACTAGCACAGTCGAGCGATCGCAAAGTTCAACTTCATGCTAAATCCGCACTAAGGAAAATCTCAAGTTAGATTAAAAATAGAAGCACAATCAAATCAAAAGTAAAATGCCAAAAGCAATTTGGAATGGTCAAGTTTTAGCCGAAAGCGATCGCACTGAAGTCGTTGAAGGCAATCAATATTTTCCCCCAGACTCAATCAACCAAGAGTTTTTTAAGGACAGTTCGACTCATACTAGTTGTCCCTGGAAAGGACAGGCTAGCTACTACACCCTGGTGGTAGATGGCAAAGAAAACCCCGATGCAGCCTGGTATTATCCCGAAACTAAAGAAAAGGCTAACAATATTAAAGGCTATATTGCTTTCTGGAAAGGAGTCAAAGTAGAAGTCTAAAGGTTTTAGTTTTTAAAAAATCAGGAAATAGTTAGCTAATTGCTGATTATTTCCTTTATTGAAGATAAACTCTTTGCTTTCTTCTCTCTGCGCCTTGGCACGGACAATTTAAACTTTTGAGGTTTCCTCAAAAGCCATGTCCTTGTCTTTGCGCGAGATTACTTCATCTTAATTCCCAACACCTGAGTATGCGCCCCTCTTGCTTGAGTCACCCCGATAGTTCTTTCTGAAGCTTCAATCATCGGACGACGCAGACTTACAACAATAAACTGGGCTAACTCGGCTTGTTTTTTCACCATGCGAGATAACTTCTCTACGTTTGCACCATCGAGGAACATATCTACTTCATCAAAGGCATAAAAAGGCGACGGGCGATATTTTTGTAGGGAGAAAATAAAGCCCAATGCAGTTAAAGATTTCTCTCCTCCAGACATGGAACTTAATTTTTGTACCGCTTTACCTTTAGGATGGGCAACAAGATTTAAACCACCATTAAAAGGATCTGTTTCATCTTCTAATTGTAGATGTCCGTCACCATCGGATAGTTCGGCATATATCTTTTGAAAGTTTTCATTTACTGCATCGAAAGATTCTTTAAAAGCCCGCAAACGAAGGGTAGTAAATTTTTCGACGCGGAGTAATAATTCTGTTCTTTCCGCTTCGATAGTATCTAATTTATGAGATAGTTCCTGCAGTCTGGCTGCGGTTTTTTCATATTCTTCTAATGCCAACATGTTTACAGGTTCCATTGCTTCGAGGCGTTTTTCCCCATTACGAATTTGCTTTTGTAATTGTTCTACTTGTTCTTGTAGAGTAGAGAAAGTTAATAATTCTCCCCCTTCGATTCCATCTTCATTTACTAACTGGGGAATTTCAGGAATTGGATTGGGTATTTCTTGTTCTTGCTCGCTAATTTGTTGGGCTAAAGTTTGTAGAGTAATTCGTCTTTCTTCTTGGGTGGAATTAAGTTTTTCTAGTTGCCAAGTCTGTTTTTGATAATTATCTCGTAATTGCTTTAGTTCCTTTTCGATGCGATCGCGTTCCTGTTTGGTTTCTCTTAATATGGCTGTGAGTCGTTCTAGTTGAGCTTCGGTTTCGGCGATCTTTTGTTTTATTTCTACTAGTTGACTGTCAGCGGTTGATTGCTGAGTCGCGATCGATTCTTGGTTATTAATTAGTTCTGTAATATATTCTTGTGCTTCGGTATTTTTTTCTACTAAACGTTGGTGACGGTTAGTTAAATCTAATAATAAGGTTTCGGCATTTCTTAGATTCAACTCTTGGTTTTGCAGGTGTTCTTCTTGACTTTTGATAACGGCTTGTACCTGTTGCCATTCACTCTCTTGATGAGATTCTTCTAATACTTTTAATTGTTCCTGTAAATCCTGTAGTTGAGATTCTCGATCGGGAATAGAACTATCTAATTCTATTAAGCGGACTCGAATATTGTCTCGTTCTTGACGATTTTTGTGTAGCTGATTAATTAATAACTCTCTTTGGGCAGTAAGATGTTTTATTTCTTTAACTAGTCGATCTGCCAGTGTTTTATTATCTCTCCCTAGCTGTCTGGCTTCGGTTAATTCTTCAGCTAGGTCTTGAATTTGTGCCTTCTGATTTGCTATTCTATCGTTATAACTATTTAAGATGGAGGATATCTCTGCTAAACGTTCCTGCAATGCTTCTACTCGTCCAGATTTGCGGTTAGCTGTACCGCCAAAATGCAGTGTGGAACGACTAGATTTACTACCACCCGTCATTGCCCCACTCATCTCTAAGATATCTCCCTCTAGGGTAACAATGCGATGTTGGCCTATGCTAGAACGAGCATTATTGAGATTGTCAAAGACTGCGGTATTGCCAAAGACATAGGCAAATATTTCATTGTAACGGGAGTCGCAGTCAACCAAATTTACTGCCAAGTCAATAAAACCCCGTCCAAAACGCATGGTAGCAATGTTACCAATCCTGGGTGCTTGAATTTTATTTAAAGGCAAGAAAGTCGCTCTACCGCCTCTTTCTCTTTTTAATAACTCAATCCCTTGGGCTGCAACGCGATCGCTTTCGACGACAATAAAGCCCAATCTACCCCCCGCAGCGGTTTCTAATGCCAAACGATAACGAGTATCTACCTGCCCTAGCTGCACCACTAATCCTTCTACCCCTGAAATGTTGGAGTTAAGGATAATTTTACTGGCATAAGTACCCTGTACTTCCTGCTGCGCTTGTTTCTTTGCCTCTAATTTATCTAACTCCCGTTGTTTATCTCGCTGTTCTTTCGACAGGCGTTGTTGGGTTTCCTCTTGTAAAGCGCGATCGCTTTCTGCTTCTGCTAGCTGTTGGGCAATATTTTGGACGTGACTTTGTTCTGCGGTTACTCGTTCCGATAGGGCATTATATTCTGTTTGCTTGGCGTTTAATTCTGCTTCTACCCCCGCTAAAGATTGATTTTGTTCCTCGATACTATTATCTAATTGATTATATTTCTCGCCAATTCTGGCTTGTTCTATGCGCTGGGGATTTAGAGTTGCTTGAATTGCAGTTACTTGACGGGAAAGATTAGCCTGTTCTTGTACCCAGGCTTCGGAAGCCTCGGCGATCGCATTGGCATTATCTTTACTGTTGTTAACCACCTCTTTTGCAGCTAAAGTCTGTTGCATTAAGGCGGGAATAGTTTCAGTTTCTAGTTTTCCTTTCTCTTGACTCAATCCTGAGATTTCTTGTTGATATTGTTCCAGGTTTTGTTGAGTTTGCACTAAAGCTAGCTGTTTTTCTTGACTGGTATTGCCTAATTCCTCTAGCTTCTGCTGTAGAGTCAGCTGTTTGGCTTTTTGCGTTGCTAGATCTGAGGCTACCGATAGCTGTTCGTCTTCTCCCAAAGCCTTTACCCGATCGTTGAGCGTCTCTAATTTAGCACTATATTCTTTAACTTCCCCATCCAGTTGGGCAATACTACCCCTTAACTGTTCCCTCTCGACTTCCCCTACAGAAAACTTCTCTTGCAATTCTTGTTGTCGTTGAGTAAGCGATCGCCAGACTAAAACTTTTTCCTGATTTTTTTTCTCTTGTACCTTCTCTTTTAACTTACGATACTTTTGGGCCTTAACCCGATCCGCAGCCAAGCGATCGCGATTGGCGATCAATTCTTGGGCAATAATATGACATTTCTCTTCTCTCTCCTGCACTTTATCCAGAGTCTTGCGAGTTTGCCCTATTTTGCGGTCAAATGCTGCTACTCCCGCCAATTCATCGATGATTTCTCGTCTTTCCTTTGAATTCATCGTAATGATGCTGGTAACGTCACCCTGCAACACCACGTTATAACCTTCGGGATAAATTCTTA
>CAYXWE010000224.1:0-6391 GCA_964468145.1 uncultured Pleurocapsa sp. | reverse complement strand
CATTGGGAGAACGATATTTACCCCAAGGATCTCCTGCATCCCCAGCCATTACCAATATCATGTGTCGTCGTCTAGACGAGCGTTTAACTCGCATGGGAAAACAGTGGGAATTCGTTTATACCCGCTATGCAGACGATCTTACCTTCTCAACCAAAGCTAATAACCCCCGTATCTGCAATATCCTCAAAAATACAGAATCAATAGTGCAGCACGAAGGTTTTAAAATCAATCAGAAGAAAACCAGAGTATTGCGCAACAGTTCCCAACAAGAAGTCACGGGTATAGTAGTCAATCAAAAACTCAATGTCGATCGCAAAACCCTAAAACGTTTTCGCGCTACCTTGCACCAGATAGAAGTCAAGGGTACAAATAATATCTCTTGGGGTAATGGAGACGATCTGATGGCTTCAATTCGGGGTTTCGCTAATTTTGTCGCAATGGTTAACCCTACCAAAGGAGCTAAATTTATAGCTCAAATTCAGCGTATTCATAAAAATTGCCAGATAACACGACAGACATAAACTCTCTTTCTCAGCCTAATAAATTAGAATAAAAACAAATAAACATCTTTGCGGTTTATAAAAAAACAATCTAATTATCAACGAAGCAATAGGGGTTCGGATTTATATAAAGACACAACCATAACTAATAATCAAAAAGATCGTTTTCATAAATATGAAATCTTCCCGCGCCCAAATAAAGCCCCAGGGATTTCTCTCCTGGTGGAAAAGCAGTTACGCCAAACAAATACACTCCTCCATAATCTGGATTTCTCTTCGGTTTTAGGGCAACAGTTAAACTATTATCGGGATTAACTGCTTGTTTTAACTTGACTGTAATTTCTCCCGTAGCTTCATCATAAAAAGCAATAGATTCGATCTCTTCTTGTTTGCTGTTGTGGCTGCCAAAATAAACTTTGGTTTGATCTAACTCAAATTGGACTGTATCTCCGCCCGATCGCTGTCTGATAACAATTTTCCCCAAAGGTTCGCCTATATTACCAGGTAATTCCAAATCGAAGTAGTATTTTGCTTGTCTGGCTCTAACTCGATCGAAAGTTGCATGGGAATCTATCAGCAACACCGCAGATTCAAACGCCGATCTTCCATCGGAATATTGAACCGCCCCAGATTGCAACTTACTAAAGGCGATCGCTACTGTAGGCATTAGACTACATAGTAATATTTTAAAATACTTTGACGAACTACTTTTGATAATTGCGTTACAAAACAACTGATACATAACTTTATTGATGAGCTAATGTTAATCGTCTCTACTTACTACTTTCCCATAACTAAATTTTTATTATAATTTGAGTCATTGGCTGGGATATAACTGGGGATCGAGGCAAAACTATCTAAAATATATATAAAGAATGATGGATACGGTCGATAAATCAAACTATACTGAGATAGTTAAATAAACATTAAAAGAAAGCACCTAGAAATAGAATTAAAAACTTAAAGAAATAAGTTACAAAATTCTATTCAAAAACAATGACTAAAACACAAACTATTTATTGTCCCAATTGTGGCGATCGCGCTACAAAAACTATTATTGATGATTCGATCGAGCGTACCGCCTGTGAAGGGTGCGACTATCTATTGGTGCAGTGTCTCAAAACTAATAGAGTAATCGAATCCTATGCCCCTGGAATCAATAGTTATTGTGGGATCGATCCTGTCTCTGCTTGAACTTTAGAAGCCCTTAGTTGTCCGCAAGCTGCATCTGCTTCTAAACCGCGAGAATAGCGGACGCTAACGGCTATTTTTGCCCGTTCTAAAATATCAGTAAATTCTTTGATTCGGTGTTGTTTTGGTCGTTGATAATCGACCTCAGAAATCGGATTATAAGGAATAAGATTGACGTGAGTTTGAAATCCTTTGAGCAGTCGAGCCAACTCTCGTGCGTTTTCGGGCAAATCGTTAATTCCCGACAATAATACATATTCAAAAGTGACTCTTCTACCAGTTACCTGTATATAATCTCGACATTCATTGAGTAAATTGTTCAGGGGATATTTTCTCGCACTGGGTATTAGTTGCTGGCGCAAAGCTTGATTGGAAGCATGAAGACTTACCGCCAGAACAATCTGCAATTTGTGTTGGGCTAATTGCTGAATTTTACCAGGGATACTCACTGTAGATACTGTCAGCGATCGCGCTCCAATACCCACATCTTGATTGAGAGATTTTACGGCAGCTACCACTTCGGTAATATTAGCCATCGGCTCCCCCATACCCATAAACACCACATTACTTACTCTCCGTCCGAAATCTTCTTGGACGGTAAGCACCTGATCGATAATTTCATGAGCTTTGAGATTGCGGGTAAAACCACCCTTGCCTGTAGCACAAAAATCGCAATCCATCGGACAGCCAACCTGAGAAGAGACGCAAACTGTTAAACGTTTCGCGCTGGGGATACCAACCGCTTCGATAATTAAGCCATCGTCGAGGCGCAGTAAATATTTGCAGGTTTCATCGGGAGCGACACTGCGATAGTGGATGGTAGAGCGTCCAATGGGATAGTCTGCCATTGATTCGCGCCATTTTTTAGGAAATACTGAAATATCCATCAACGATCGCGCTCCCTGTTGATAGAGCCATTGGTATAGTTGTTTGCCCCGATAGGCTGGCTGTCCTTGCTCTTGTACCCAAGCAGTTAACTCCCCTAAAGACTTACCTAATAGAGCTTCTGAAGTTGCCGATCGCTTTGTTGTTTGTAGGGTCATGGTTTAGTTATTGATTGGGATTACTCGTAAACGTAGCGCGATCGCGCATTATTCTTTGTAATATTTTTGAAATATTTAGCGAAAATAATTGAATCGGACTGGGCATATTAAAAATATAAGATATCCCGATCTAATTGAAGATGAGTTATTGGCAGCATTGGCAACAGGGCAAAGAACTTAATAAGGGACAGTATATTACAATCCGAACCTCCATTTTAAAACTGCCCAAGATTTCAGAAATACTCTACTCGAAGTGAGGGAATTAATGTTAAATGCTGAATGCTGAATGCTTAATGCTTAATGTTAAATGCTGAATGCTGAATGTAATAACATTTTCGAGTGTAGACTAAGATTCTGGTACATCTATATTCGAGATTAACGAGCCAAATGACAGTTATTAAAAACGATCTATCCATCGATAAAATCATTTTGCGGATTGTTAGTTTACTGCTGTTTGGCTATTGTTTGTTAACAATTTTGCCTTGGCGACCTACAGCTTATGGGTATCATCTAGATGAATCTTGGGCAAGCGCGCTGCATATTGCCTTTAGGGATAAAATTCAATTTGGGACGGAGTTTATTTATACCTATGGCCCTTACGGGTTTTTACGGGTGGCGAATTATTACTTCCCCGAAACCTACCGCTATGCCTTTGCCTTTAGTATCTTCATTGCGATCGCAGCTTGGGCGGGATTATGGCGAATAGTGCAGTATTGCCTGAGTCGAAGAGATCGCTCTTATGTATGGTTAATTCCTGTTTTATGGTTTTTTCCCCACCGTCATCTCGCGATCGAATCTTTCCAATTTTTGCTAGTTATCTTGCCTCTGTTGCTCTATTTTTATATAGGCAAAGGCATTACTCCCACTTTAGTTTTAACTATTATCAATGCTTCGTTGGCTAGTTTGACCAAACATACTCACTTAGTATTGGCGATCGCTTTTATCGGTCTAATTACTATTGATGAAGTCGGCAGATTGAAGAGAATTCCGCGAGTTGCCTCTATTTACTGCGCTTTTATGCTCTTATTGTGGGTGTTTGCCAGTCAAGATTTGGCTAATATTCCTGCATATATCTTTAATAGTTTAGAGGTGATTCGGGGTTTCAGTGCAGCGATGGGGACTCCTGGGCATTTAGATGAAGTACTTCTCTATTCTTTTGGCGCGGGGATTTTTCTCTTAGTTATAGGGGTTGTAGAACATCGCAATCGTCCTTGGTGGGGAATCCTACCTACTCTGGGTTTAGCTGCCAATTTCTTCTTGATCTTCAAAGGTGCGTTTACCCGTCATGACGGTCACGCTTTACAGGCAATATTTAACGCTGTCCCCGTTATGTTAGTTTTTGCAGCTATTTTATGGCCTTCAATTCGCTATAGTAGCTGGCGCATCAATAAAAGAATTAAATTATCCCTACCATTTTTATTGGGCTTTAGTGCCTTGTGCATGACAATTATGAGTTCTATTGTCCTGAACCATTATCTCAAGTACGGTAATGGAAGTTATGTTATCAATACGGTAAATCATAATTTTCAAAAAATTCCCCAAGTAGTCCAAATACTCAGCGGTGGAGTCGATGCGTCTGCCATTGCCAGAGAAGGAAAGGCAGCTATTCGCGCAGAGAATGTCTTACCGCCCGTATCGGGGACAGTAGATCTTTATCCCAATGACACCGCTAATATCTTTGCCAACGACTTAGAATATCAACCAAGACCCACAGTACAAAGTTTCTCTGCCTATACCGATAAGCTAGCTAGATTAAACGCCCAACATTTAACCCAACCCAATGCACCGCAAAACATTCTTTTCGATCTCAATCCTATTGATGGCAGGATGGCTAGCTTTGAGGATGGTTTGTCTTGGCCAGAAATACTAACCCGATACAATATCACCAATCTCAAAAATCGCTATTTACTATTACAACGCAACTTCCAACCCCGCAAATACAAAATCGAACCAATTCAAGATTGGGTCGATGTTGATTTCAATCAGTGGTTCGATCTAAAAGATACAACCCAACCAGTCTGGGCAAAAATGGATATTCACCCCAACCTATTGGGCAAATTAACCACAACTGCCCTAAGACTGCCACGACTATATATAGAACTAGAAACCGCCGATGGCGCAATCGAGAAATATCGTACCGTTGGCGATATCATGAGCGAAGGGTTTTTACTGTCTCCTGCATTGTCTAGTCGCTGGGATTTCCTCGATTTTGCTAGTGACAATTGGCAAACCAGGTTGGCTGGCAAACAAGTAACCAGATTTCGCATTCTTGCTGGAGATTCCAACGCCTGGCGATATCCTCCCAAGTATCAAGTTAGTCTCAGCCAGTTAAAATTTCCTCGACAAAGTTTTGCTGGGGTGACGGGTTGGCAGGATTGGCAGACTCAAATTATACCCACCCCCGTATCGGAAAAACGTTTAGAGAGATCGGACATCAACGGCGGTACGCAGGTAGGTTGGTCTGCTTATGCTCCTTTTAAAATGGAGATTGCTATTAGCCCAGCAACGCAAAATTTCTCTTTTGACTATGGCATCTTAGACAAGGGGGTTAAAAACGCATTAAAAGACAATGATGGTGACGGAGTACAATTTAAAATTATTGCCCAAGAGTCAAACGATAAAACCCAAATACTCTTTAGTCAGCATCTACATCCTCGAATTAATCCAGACGATCGGGGCATTCAACGCGCAAATATCGATCTGACTCAAGTTGATGCAGTTAAACTGATTATGATAACCGAATCGGGCGAAGACGAATCACACGACCTTTCCTACTGGTCAAACCTAAAGCTCGATTAACAATAGACTTATGCGCATAAATCATTCCCTTAGTGGATGCGATGACTTTTGGCGAAGAATAAAACAGTAAGAACTTAAGCTTCCATGGAAACTCGCGTTAAATAATAAAATTGATGCTTATTAAAAAATGTACTACACTCTTAGCCTAAATAGATTTGCCAAATTAGACCTATACGCATAAATCATTCCCTTAGTGAATGCGATCGCGCTATGACGAAGAATAAAGGACAAAAAAACCATAAACTTTAGATCGTCAAAATCATTCATGCTCATAGGTCTATTGTAATGTTGTCGATCGGTAAGAGGAGAATCATTTGAAACTATTAAAGCAAAAAACGGTCAAATTTTTATTTGGTGGTGGTGTCGCAGCAGCGGTCAACTTATTACTTATTTTCATTCTTATCGAATGGCTGGGATTTCAAACTCCCCTACTCCGAAATGTGGCTAACATTATCGCCATCGAACTATCGTTAATTCTCAGCTTTTTTATTTACCGTATCTGGGTTTGGCCGGGGGGAGTTTGGAGCATCAATTCAGTGCTGTTTAAACAGCTTCCTCTCTACCATTTATCTGCAGGTTCGGCGGTTTTATTAAGAGTTTTGATTGTCTTTCCCCTGCTAGATAAGCTAGGGGTAGATTATGGCATCAATACAATTATTGGGGTTTTATTGAGTGCGGTAGTCAATTATTTAATTAGCGATCGCCTGGTATTTAAAAACCAAGAAACAGAATTACAAATCCCCGAAGGTTTGGAAAGTTCTCAGCATTCAAACAGACACAATCTTAAATTTCAGCTTACTTCAAAATACAAAAATATCGCTTTATTCTCCGTAGTAATTCCTGCCTACAATGAAGAGG
>CAYXWE010000223.1:0-6398 GCA_964468145.1 uncultured Pleurocapsa sp. | reverse complement strand
AAATCGACAAATTAGCACAACACAGCCAGCACACTATCTTTTTTCAAAGTTTTGTTAGTTAACCAGCTCATACGCCTAAACCAGTTTATATAGCTGACTTTCTCATTCATACTTTTTTCCCGAAATCCAATCTACTAAATCGTGTAGCAGTATATAAAAACAGGGAATAATAAACAGAGTTAGTAGGGTAGCTAAAGCCAGTCCAGAAAATACGACGACCCCTAATGGTTGCAAAAACTCTCCTCCCTGTCCCAAGCCTAATGCCAGGGGAAACATTCCGACTACGGTAGTGATGGTAGTCATGAGAATGGGACGTAATCTTTGGGGTGCTGCCTTAGAAATTGCCACCGCGCGATCGCATTGTTCCCGTTCGCGGATTTGGTTGGCTAACTCGATTAAGATAATGGCGTTGTTCACCACAATACCCACTAGCAAAACAGCCCCTACAATTACGGTAATGCCGATCGCCGTTTGGGTTAGATATAGTCCCCAAATTCCTCCCGCCAAGGCTAGGGGTAGGGTAAACATGATTACTAAAGGATCGACGAGGGAATTGTACTGTACTGCCATAACCACAAATACTAAAAATGCTGCCAATCCGCCTAAAACAGCGAAAGAAGATTGAATTGCCTGATTACTTTGGGCGGTAGCACTGGGGAGACGACTTACTCCTTCTGGTAAGTTTAGATCTTGAAAGATGGTATCCAATTCCGCTAAAGCTTGGCTAAGATCGGCATTTTCCTTAAGACTACCCGCAATGAGAAACACCTGTCGCTGATTGATACGCTGAATTTCTCCTGGGGCTTTACCTAAAGAAATGTTAGTTATGTCTCCCAGACGAATTAAGTTGTTGTCGGGATCGAATAACGGAATTTGAGCTAGCTGAGAAGGGGAACTAATGGCAGCTTCATCAAGCTCGACTCGTACGTCTACCAAACGATTTCCCCGTTGTATTTGGGTGGGAACAGAACCAGTTATGGCTGTTGTCATAATATCGCCGATGTCTTGAATATTTAAGTCCAAGTCTGCAGCCCGTTCTCGGTTGAGTCGAATTTGAATTTCCGACTGTCTAGAATCGGCATCGGGACGAAAGCTAGATAGGGTAGCTCGTTGTTCTAAGGCTTTTAATACCTGTTCTCCTGCTCTTTCTAAGACTTGAGTATTATTTCCTTGAAGAACAATATCGATATCACTTCGTACAGGAGAGTTACTTAAGATTAATCCCCTTACCGAACCAGGGCTGATACGCAGACGAATATCAACTAAGTTGAGCTTATCGAATTCGGCAGATACTCGGGATACAAAAGCTTCAACATCTGTATTGGGTTTAAGAGTTATGGTACTAGAGCCACGGAGAGGATTTTCGCTGGTGTTGCCACCAAATAAAAAACCTCCTGCAGTGGTGAAGCTATATTCGGTTTCTGGCTGTGCTAATAGGATAGAATCTACTTTTTCCATAACTCGGCGATTGGTAGCCAAAGGAGTTTCTGGGGGAAAGATAGCAAATAGTCTGGCTTGTCCCGTATCAATTCGGGGCAAAATCTCTTGGGGGACTCGATCGAGAATTAAAAAACTACTGCCACCCAATATTAAAAAAGTTAAGCAAATTGATAGCGATCGCCAATGTAAAATCTGTTTGAGTATTATGCCATAACCGACTGTAGCAGCTTCAAATCGACGATTGAAGGTTTTTAAGAGCCATAAACGACCCACAGGACTCGATCTATGAACTGCTAGTAACCGAGATGCCAACATGGGAATGACTGTTAATGCCACTAACACCGAGGCAGCTACTGCAAAGCTTACGGTAAGAATTAATTCATTAAATATTAGAGCGATAAAACCGCCAATGAGTAAAAAGGGCAGCACTGCTACTAAATTGGTACTGGTAGAGGCAACCAGGGCAGACTCTACCTCTTGACTGCTAGAAATAGATTGCGCGATCGCCTGACGGGAGTTAAGTCTCGTCTGGGCATCCTTACCTGGGGTCATTCCTACCCCTACCGCAATATTCTCTAACATCACAATAGAATTATCTACCACAATTCCTACTCCCACTGCCAAACCACCCAAGCTGAAGACATTGAGGGATAAGCCAAACAGTTTCATGAGAATAACTGCGCTTAGTGCTGCCAGAGGAATTGCTGAGACAATAATCACAGTCTGACGCAAAGAACCTAAAAATAGTAAAACAGCGATCGCAGCTAGCCCCGCGCCAGTTAAACCAGCACTAACAACATTACTGATAGCATTATCAATAAAGACCGATTCGTCTAAGGTAGCAACCAATTCTAGATCTGTAGGAACTACTCCTGCCTGTCGTAATTGTTCGAGTCGTTGTTTAATGCCTTCTACCACTTCAATCGTGTTGGCTTCGGGCTGCTTTTGAATGCTAATTTTTACTGCTGGTTGTTGGTTGAGAGTCACAAAAACTCGCTCCTCTGTTTGACTGTCAATTACCCTGGCAAAATCTCGCAAATATACGCGATTGGTAACTTCTGAGTCATTCTCTACTCTAAAAGAAAGATCGAGGATTTCTGCTGCATCCTCAAAACGACCCACCGCACGAGTTAAAGGTTCATTAAACTCTCCTAGAATTCTCCCGCCAGAAATATCTTGATTGGTTTGTTCTAGTTCTGTCAATACATCATCTAACCCAATCCCCAAGGCTTGAAGACGATTGAGATCGATTACCACTCTTACTTCTTCTTCCACACCACCCGAAACATCTACTACCGCTACACCTTCAACTACTCCCAATTCTCTTGCGAGTTCTTCTTCGGCAAATACCCGCAATTGCAGAGGCTCTAAAGATTTAGATGTTAGTGCCAATTCGTATATCGGTAGCTGAGAAGGATCGAATTTAAAGAGTCTTGGGGATTCAATGTTATCTGGTAAATTAGAACGCGCCCGATTAAAAGCAGCCGTAGCATCATTGAGGGCGCGATCGATATTTCCCCCTGGTCGAAAGTAAAGGTCTACACTTACTCTTCCTTCGCGAGTCTGAGAAAAAACCTGCACTACACCTTCAGTAGCAGCTAACCCTTCTTCTAAAGGTCTAGTTACTTCATCTACCGCGACTTCGGGAGAAACACCAGGAACACTGACTCGCAAACCAATGCGCGGGTAGGTAATTGAAGGGAGTAAGTCTACTTGGATATTAAACAGAAAAAATATACCAATAACTATTACTGCCAGAGTCAGCATTAGAGTACCGATGTGCCGACGAATAGCGATCGCGCTGATACTGAAATTAGAGGGGGGAGAAGATTTCATGGGGAATTTGTCAAATACAAAACAAATCAGATTAGATAATAAATAATTTAATTATGTTTTGAATTATGTTTTTATATTTAAGGGGATGATTCAGAAAGAAAACTGAGATTAACCCGATCGCCTTGTTGTAAATTTTCACTACTGCGGACAACAAATTTTTCTCCTGGTTCTAGTCCAGAGAGAATTTCGACTTGAGAATTAGCGCGATCGCCAAGTTTTACTTCGCGGGTTGTAACCGTTGTTTGTTCGCCCTCTCCCTTAATAATAAATACGATCGCACTATCAAAAGAGTCGCTACTAATCTGTTTGGTTTTATTTGTAGATATTTGAATTGCTGTTTGAGGAATAACAACAGTATCTTCATTTTGTCCCTCGAAATTTACCCGCGCCAACAACCCTCGACCAATTCGGCGATCTTGATTAGGAATAGTTATCTCGACGGGAATCAAACGAGAGGTAGCATCAGCAGCTAAAGATATTTGCGTTACTTCTCCTGTAAAGCTTTCTTCTGACAAAGCATCTAATTTTACCTGGGCGGTTTGTCCGACTCGAAGTTTGACTAATTCCAATTCAGAAATCTGCACCCGTATCTGAATTTGACTAAAATCTCCTAATTGCAATACTTCATCTCCTACTTGGGCTAAATCTCCTGGTTCTAAAACTCTTTCTAAAACCGAACCCGTAACGGGGGAAGTCAATACAGCAAAAGACTTTCTTTGTTGTTCTTGAGCGATTATTGCCTCTTGTGCTGCTACGCGCTGTTGGGCTGCTACGACTGCCGAGGAGCGATTGGCTACTTGCTGTTGAGTAGATTCTAAAGCTTGTTGGGCGTTGTCTACTGTATTCTGGGCTTGTTCTGCCGATTGTTTGGTAATTGCTCCCTCTTTAACTAGTTGATTCGACCGAGCTAGATCCGACTGCGCCTGTTGTAAGGTAATTTTTGCCTGTTTAACTTCAGTTAGACTTTGATTGACATCTGCCTGAAGACTAGTCACTTCCGATCGCAGGGCAGCTAATTCTGCTTCGGCTTCTAATACTGTAGCTTGGTTAATAGAATTATCAATTCTTGCCAAGACTTGCCCTTTCTCTACGCGATCGCCTACATCCACCTCTAGATCGACTATCTGTCCTTCAATACGCGAGCGTAAAGATACTTCTCGTAGGGGAAAAGTCGTACCAACATACTCGATCTCCTTTTCCAATGAGCCTAGACGAGCCACTGCTACATCAACAGATGAAGCTTTCTGCTGTCGTTGAGGACGAGAATCACTTTGAGCATCTCCAGACGGGATGAAACCACAACCCGTAGTTAATATCAATAATCCTGGCAAAATAACCGAACACCCGATCGAGGTGAATTGATTGGATAATCGATACATCATATATATTTAGTCTAGAAAAATTTTCCTAACATATAGCCCTATAAAATTATGTTAAGACATATTATGTAGTAACTGGCAAATAATAAATTCTATCTCTGTGTTGTGTCTAAAGCTATATTTATTCTTCTTTCCAGGCTTTAGTACAAACTACAAACAATTCTACGCCATATTCATCCGACTGAATAGTAACAGGGAGATTACGGAATTTAGAGTGAGAAAAAAGCTTTTCTAGGTCTTTTGCAGAACGATAAATCGAATGCCATTCTAAAATATGCTCTAAAATAACCCGATCGGGATTAGAAGCATGAAAATTACTCAAAATTACCATGCCATTGGGCAAAAGATGGTCGTAAATCCAGTCGAGAATGCCGATTAATTCGCGATCGCGTAAATAGTTTGCCATACTGACGCTATAAATTATCTGCTGGGGAGGAATATCGATGTGGCTATATCCTTCAGCCAGTAGAAAAAGATTATCTTGAACAAACGTCAAGCGATCGCGAAAATCCCATTTATGAGCAGTATTAGCAGCAGAGGATAAATTCTGATAGTTAAAATCGACGCAGGTGACATGAACTTTGGGGGGAGAAGCTTGGAAATAAAGATCGAGAATTTCTGGAGCCGAACCACTAGCCAAACTAGTTACGGGCATTGGTTCATCAGCAATCCAGTTTTCTGCTAATTGAGCAATGGTTTCGGTGATGATGCCACCACGATTTTTGAGTGCCAGACAGGTAGGCAAAGAACGAATCCAGCGGTCTAAATATACTCCCAAATGTCCGTCACCTTCGGGTTCGTTTTGAGATAACAATTCTGTAATATAAGAATCGCTAGCAAAATTCCCTGGTTTGCGAAAAGCGCGATCGATAAAACTACTGAGCATATAAAAGGGAAATGTCTGGCGAAAGATATAAGTTCCAATCGCCTTCTGGATTGTTGGTTTTTGGATTAGCTGTTCCCGCAAAGAATTAACCAGCATATTGCAGGCTTTGTTAATTTCTGTTTGCGCTTCCTCTTCTGTCAGTTCATGGCTGCGGATTTTATCTTCGATATCGTGCAAATTTTCTTTAAATAATTCCGTTTCGCCAATTAATTCCGGAGGAATAGCATCTTGTCCCGACTGTCCCGTGCGCTGAGTATCGTATTCTGGACATACTTGAACTCTCCGCATTAAATGCGCCACCAAAAAACTGGTTTGGCGCAGTCGACTGGAGAGATTATGAGCTAAGGATTGATAAAAACGATTTGATAAACCAGGTACAGAGGTTAGCAGAGAATACAAAGTTTGCTCATCTAGGATACATACTTCTACATCTTCTTGGGCGATCGCTGCTACGCTACTAGGGACTCCTTCCAAAAAAGATGTTTCGCCAAAAACCTCTCCTGGTTCTAAAAAAGCGATCGCTACATCCCTACCTGAAGCAGCCCTTTCGATCCTAACCATACCTTTTCGCACCAGATAGATCGCCTCAGACAAACGACCTTCTTGAATAATTACATCGTATTTCTGATAGGTGGCAACTTGAGCTTTTTCCAGTAGAACATCATAGTCTTCGGCAGTTAAATATTTCAGTTTGCTGTCCATTTAGTTTCGGATTTGACCTGTTACACCCCAGGTAATAGTTCCCAAAGTAGCTGTCATAAAAATAGTTACTAGGATAAAAATTTACAATCAGATAAGTTGGGTCGTTCGATCTGATGGTGGAATAGATTCTTGAGAGCAGCTTTTCTTCTCTGGGG
>CAYXWE010000222.1:0-6418 GCA_964468145.1 uncultured Pleurocapsa sp. | reverse complement strand
TCAGTAACTAAACGGAGTGCTTTAGTATGTCAAATAAATTAGATCGAGTTGCCATAGTTGGCTCAACCCATGGCTGCGAACTTACAGGTGGTTATTTAGTTAAAAAATTTGAGGATTGTCCTAAATTAGTCAGACGTGAAAGTTTTGAAACTATAACCCTCTTAGCCAATCATCGCGCCTTTGAAGCAGGTACTCGATACATAGACACAGACTTGAATCGCGCTTTTAGTGAGGAAAATTTTAATAATCCCAAAACTGATATTTATGAAAGCGTTAGAAGCAAAGAAATTACTGAAATTTTAGGAACTAGAAAAGATAGCAAAGTTGATTTTATTATTGACTTACACAGTACTACCTCAAACATGGGCTTGACTATAATTCTAGGAACAGAAAATGACCCTTTAATTCTAGAATTAGCTGCTTATCTGAGTAATACAGATCCTCTAGTCCGACTCTTCATGTGGTCTAATACCCAGGAAAATCATTTCTTACGCAGTTTGTGTAAAAGAAGTATAGCTATAGAAGTAGGAGCAATAGCTCATAATACGTTACACCCATTTTATTTCAGCAGAACCGAGAAATCGATCTACAAAATTCTCGACTTTTTAGACAGTAAAAATAAACAACCAATTAGCTCTAAATATTCTATAGTTACTATCTTTAAAGCCAAAGAGTTGATTGATTATCCGCGCGATCGCAATGGTCAATTAGAGGCTATGATTCACCCTAATCTCATCTCGAAAGACTATCATCCGATCGATCCTGGCGATCCATTGTTCCAAACTTTTGGGGGTACAACAATCATTTACGAGGGTGAATCTACTGTGTATCCCGCGTTTATAAATGAAGCAGCTTACATAGAAAAAGGGATTGCGATGTGTTTGTGCGATAAGCATGAAATACCTCTGAAGGGCGATCGCTAAAAACAGTAGAGGCATTGGTAATTGAATGCCAATTAAGAAATCAGGACATTCAATTGTTGATATTTCATTAACACTTAAATTAAAAATATTAGGCATTTACCAACGCCACAGAAGACACATCTATGCAAGAAGAAATCAACTATTTACAAAACCTACATAGATATTTGTTTTGTAAGTTAGTTCATAAAAAGCTCTCCTATTTCTTATCTCCGTGTCCGACCTGTCTTCCGTGGTTCATTTTAAAAAAAATTTCACGAATGATCCCCGAACGCTATAGATGAATTGGCTCAAAAAGCCTGGGTAACAATTAAAGTAAATCAGAAATTTTTTAAAGTATTTATATTTTAAAATTTTGTTCGAGCAAAGAAACTTTAGGTTGAGTTGGAGTTGGTTCGTTGGGTTTTAGTTGCAACAATACCCAATTAATTAATCCCGATAAAAAAGGTAAGGCAAAACAAATTACTAAAGCGATCGCGACATAGCGAAAAATAGCTGGTCTTTTACTACCTTCGGGATCGTGACCGCAACTAAGACAAGTTTCTACTCCCTCTGCATTGAGAGTACCGCAAACTTTACAGGGTTTTAGAGCCATTTATCATTAAATATTAAATATTAAATATTAAACATTTAGCATAAAGCCGAAGTAATTATTTCTGGGGTAACTTTATCGGTAATGGTAACTTTGCCAATACTAGTTGGTAGGATAAAACGTACTTTTCCTGCTTTTACTTTTTTATCGCTTTTGATTGTTTCTAAAATATCTTCTGTGGTGATGCGATCGGGAATGTTTGTAGGTAAGCCAGTTTTGGCGATTAAGGCATCTTGGCGATCTGCTTCGGATTGCGTCCACAAGCCCATTTTTACAGCGATTTTACCCGCTGCAACCATCCCAATGGCTACCGCTTCGCCGTGAACAAACTGTTTGTAGTTAGTTAAACTTTCTACAGCATGACCGATGGTATGTCCATAATTAAGAATTGCCCTAATTCCTGCTTCTTTTTCATCTTGTCCGACTACTTCTGCTTTTGCCTGACAAGAACGAGTAATAATAGTTTCTAATAAAGCATCGCCGACATTTTCTAGAGTATCGAGGCGTTGATGATGTTCTAGTTTGGTAAAGAGATCTTCATCCCAAATTACGCCATATTTAATTACTTCTGCCATACCCGCCCGAAATTCTCTGGGGGGTAAAGTTTTTAAAAGGTGAGGATCGATCGCCACGAGTTTTGGCTGATAGAATGCGCCAATTAAATTTTTCCCCTGGGGATGATTGACTCCTGTTTTTCCCCCAACCGAAGCATCGACAATGGCTAATAAAGAAGTGGGTACTTGCACAAAGTTAACTCCCCGCAGCCAGGTTGCAGCGGAGAAGCCCGTCATATCGCCAATTACCCCGCCACCCAAAGCGACTAGGGTAGAAGAGCGTTCTATATGGTTGTTTAATGCGGTATCGTATACCTGCTGGATCGACTGGAGATGTTTGTATGATTCTCCTGCGGGAATGAGATGAGTGCAGGTTTCAAAACCTGCAGCTTCTAGAGATTTGATGCAGGTTTGGCCATAGTGACCAAAAATTTCAGGGTTAGAGATTACCAAAACTTTTTTACCTAGATTCAACTGTTGCATTTTGTTACCCAGTCGATCGAGACTACCAGAAGCGATCGCAATTTCATAAGAGTCTTGGGGTAAATTGACAGTAATATTAGGCATATCAGTTATTAGTTATCAGTTATTAGTTATTCGAGCGGTCAACGTTTTGAGGAAACACGGACGGCTGAAATGTTCGAGGCAACCTCGAACATCGCGTCCTCCTCAAAACTACGCCCTCAGTTATCAAACCACAATCGATCGCGCGATCGCGTTTTATTTATAGATGACAAATTCTATTTTATCTCCTGCTACTAAAATAATTAGGCGTTTTGCCCTCAACGGTTGGACGCTATTGGTAATGGCGATCGCTTTAATCATTGCTACGCCGATTTTATTTGTTTTTAGCAGTATTTTTACTAATTCTGGAGATATTTGGCATCATTTGGCAACTACGGTTCTCCAAGACTACATTGTTAACTCTTTTTTACTAATGCTTTTGGTAGGAACTGGAGTTTGTCTTGTTGGTATTGGTACTGCTTGGTTAGTAACGATGTGTCGTTTTTGGGGCAGTACTTGGCTAGAGTGGGCATTATTACTGCCCTTGGCTGCACCAGCCTATTTGTTAGCTTATGCCTATACTAATATGCTAGATTACTTTGGCCCAGTACAGTCAGGATTGCGGAGTATTTTTGGCTGGACGAGTATACAGGATTATTGGTTTCCCGATATTCGTTCTTTGTGGGGTGCAGCAGTAATGTTGTTGCTGGTGCTATATCCTTATGTTTATTTATTGGCGCGGGTAGCTTTTTTAGAGCAGTCTGTGTGTACTATTGAAGCTAGTCGCTCATTAGGATGTAATCCTTGGCGGAGTTTCTTTACTATTGCTTTGCCCCTAGCTAGACCATCAATTGTAGCAGGGTTAGCTTTGGCGTTGATGGAAACTCTCAACGATCTGGGGACAGTAGAATATTTTGGCATTAATACCTTTACCACGGGAATTTATCGTACTTGGTTGGGGATGGGAGAAAGATCCGCAGCAGCCCAGTTAGCAGCTTTCTTGATGATATTTATTTTAATCTTAATCGTTTTAGAAAGGCGATCGCGCAACGCAGCCCAATATTACGAAGCTTCTAGTTCGCTCAAAAGATTAACGCCCTTTCAATTAAACTCCTGGCGGGCTTTACTGGCTTTAGTTGCCTGTTTGCTACCCGTAGTTTTAGGGTTTATGATTCCTGCAGGATATCTACTGCAGCTAACCATTAACAACTTAGATACTGCTTTGGATGGTGATTTTGTAGACTTAGCCCAACATAGTTTTATTTTGGCAGGGATTACGGCGATCGCAGCAATGGCTATTTCCTTGTTTATGGCTTACGGACAAAGACTACAACCTAACTGGTTAATGAAAACTGCAGTACGCATCGCAGCTATGGGTTACGCTATTCCTGGTTCGGTAATTGCAGTGGGGGTACTAATTCCCGTAGCAGGGCTAGACAATATTATCGATCGCTGGATGCAGGCTACTTTTAATATCTCTACGGGCTTACTGCTTTCTGGCACAATATTTTCCTTGATTTTTGCTTATTTAGTGCGTTTTCTGGCGGTGGCTTTTGGTTCGGTAGAATCGAGTTTAAATAAGATATCTCCCAACCTCGATGATGCTTCCCGCAGTCTGGGTTACGGTTCGACTAGTACTCTCTGGAAAATTCATACCCCTTTAATGGCTGGTGGCTTATTAACTTCTGCCATGCTGGTATTTGTCGATGTGATGAAAGAACTACCTGCAACCCTAGTCATTCGTCCTTTTAACTTCGATACATTGGGTATTCGCGTCTATCAGTACGCCTCCGACGAACGACTCGCGGAGGCTGCAGCACCCGCTTTAGCGATCGTTTTGGTAGGAATCATTCCCGTAATTCTTTTGAGTTGGCGTATTACTCATTCTCGTTGAATTAAGGCTGAGGGCTGATGGCTGAGGGCTGAGGGTATTGGGATTTTTTTCTAAACTTGAGTAACTAAAATTTCGCTTAAATTAGAATATCTTTATTCTGGGTAATTCATTGATTGGCAACTAATAACATAACATTTTAGTAAGAAATGTAACATTTATAATAAACATTAGTAATCATGGTAAATTAAGTCAGTGTTTTTGCTGAGAACTTAGTATAATTCAAAACTGTAATATAAGATTGATTTTAATTCAAATCATCTTAATTATTAGGGTCAAAAATTAGATTAATGAACTTAAAGAAGTGAAAATGCTAAAAACAAATAATCAAGCAACTAATTTGAATGTAGTTAGTGGAATTGAAGAACTTAGCGATCGCGCTGCAGAGAAAATAAATGGCGGTCAGGCATCGGTTTCCATTAGCACAGGTGGTAATGGAAAAGGGTCCGTATCTTCAACTTTTTCGAGTACTGGTAAACCTAATACTTCTTTTATTAATGGTATCAGTGCTAGAGATGTTTTTGAAACTGGTGAAGTTTTAGATGCTGTTTGGAAAATGGGAATCCTAACTACAACTGCAGAATTGACCACTGATGATGGTATTTACACAGCGACAAAGACTTATGACTCAGAGACCAAGGAAGCTACTCTAACTAGTTATTCATTAGACAGTGAGTAAGAGAGGATTAACTCAGAGGTTGTGTCGAAAGTATAAATAATCACTTTGATTAAGAATAAGTGCTCGCTTTGCTGTTCAGTAAAAGCGAGCACTTATTCTTAAGTAATTTTAGAGAAAACTAAATTGCAGGGTTGACCAAATAATTAAACTTATATGTTTTTTATATACTTCAATATAATCTAACTTGTTTTTGTCTTAAACTTATTTGAAATGACTATACATTCACTAAGGGAATGATTTATGCGCATAAGTCTAGTGTTAAATGTTCAATGCTAAATGTTCAATGTTAAATGCCATCTACCATAAGGATTAAACATAGGACTATCGATATAATTTTCGCTATCATCGATTAGTTCCATTTTGTAACTGGGGCATTGAATATCTGGTTGAAAAGTATGACCGTCTTGCAGGATGGGAGATTCTGTGAGGCGATAGTAATTAAAGACATTCATAACGTAAATTGCCAAACCAATATCTTCAGTAATATCTAAGGCAACGTCCGCTTTACCAAAGTTGTGCATTCCGCAAGAGTAATAAATATCTTCTCCTTCTACTAGTCCTACATATAGAGAATAAATATCAAATACATCTGTAGAGTTATAGCAGTTTAGCCATTGACTGGCTTGATGAGCTAATCCAGCAGATTCTACATAAACCGCTATGCCCCCAAGATTGAGAAACACACGAGCGAAGTTTGCCATAATCAGACAGGTATCGTATCCTACCCCATAGGATTTCAAATAAATAAGCTGCTGGCAATGACTAACTTTTTCTAAAGTAGTCGGGGTAATTGTGTTTTGTCCTGCAAGCTCGATCGCCTTTACCAGATCTATAGAAAAATTATCTAAAAAGTAAGTGCGATCGCCTATCTGAATTTCACAATCTTCTTTACTGGCTATTTTCAACAAACTGCTACCCATAAATACATATTCCGTACCGTATTTATCCAATAAAGCATCAGCGATCGCTTTTCTACTATTGAGCTTAATGGGAATACAAATAACGATCTGATTTATCATCTAAATCCAATCTAACTGTTAATATATGCTATCTCTGTTTGGTAGCAGCTACCCTCAACTCAATATCAATATATGTATATGTAGGATTTTTCAATTCAGCAAAAACCGCTAGCTTATTTTGCACAATCCTCAAGAATTTATCAGTTAACAGTTTCAAAGTGTGAGGATTGTTTAGTATCTGCCGAACAGTTTTCCCAATATTTTTTTGTTTAATGGCTTCTACGACATCATAGTAAGCCAATCTTTCTTGATAAATAGC
>CAYXWE010000221.1:0-6421 GCA_964468145.1 uncultured Pleurocapsa sp. | reverse complement strand
GTACTACAGGACGACGGAAACGGACTTTATCAATACCTGCAAAAGCAAAAAATTTCCCCCTCATTCCTGGCAATTGAACTAAAATAATTCCGCCTACCTGTGCCATTGCTTCTACCATTAGTACACCAGGCATTAAAGGAAAATCAGGAATATGACCAGGGAAAAAAGGTTCGTTAAAGGTAACGTTTTTGATGCCTACTGCTTTTTCTCCTGGTACGTAGTCAATAATACGATCTACTAAGGCAAAAGGATAGCGATGGGGTAATAACTGATGAATCTCTTGAACACTAAAGGTGGTTTTGATGGAATTGTCGGGAGTTTCGATGACAGAGTTACTTGACATTATTAATTACTGATTGCGGTATGGAGTATTAGCAAATAGCCCCTAGTGTCAAAGGCGATCGCGCTTTAGTCTATTTGCTAATTGAGTATGTAGCTTGTGACTGGCTTTGTAGGCGATAATATGAGCGATGGGAAATTGACCCAAAAGACTAATATCTCCTACTAAATCTAATAGTTTATGACGGGCTGGTTCATTCGTAAATCTCAAGGGAGGATTGAGCCAACCAGAATCGCTACAAACTAAAGCATTTGAGAGACTTCCCCCTTTAATTAAACCAGCTTGTCGTAACTGTTCTATTTGCTCTGCAAAACCAAAAGTACGAGCGGGGGCTATTTCTTGGCTAAAGTTTTCTTGGCGAGGATTCCAACTATGCCACTGGTTGCCAATTGCTTGATAGGGAAAATCAATACCGTAGGTAAAACGAGTTTGGGATGCTGGCAGGGCAGCAACAAAAGCATCTTCTTCTCTAATCCAAATTGGTTCGCTGACAATAATAGGATCTTGAGAAGATCTATAATCGCGATCTATAGTGCCAGCGATCGCGATCTTTTCACACCAGTTTTTTGCCGAACCATCTAGCAGGGGAACTTCTTCCCCATCAATTTCAATTCCTGCATCGTCAACACCACTAGCAACCAGAGAAGCTAATAAATGTTCTACGGTACGTACTTTTGCTCCTGATGCTTTTAATTCCGTAGAGAGAGTTGTTTCTCCCACTGAATCGACCACAGCAGGAATTACTGGCTTATCTGGTAAATCCACCCGCACAAAATAACGACCATCTCCAGGATTAGCAGGTATCACTTTAACTCTGGTATCAACCCCAAAATGCAATCCCACTCCCGATAATTCAAACCCCTCTTTTAATGTACTTCCCATTAATAACTGATAATTGATTAAAACTTCTCGCCAATACCAAACTGAACTTCGTTACCTCCGTCATCATTAATTCCATAGTCAACTCGAATTGGCCCTAGAGGAGACTGTATGCGAACCCCAATACCATAACCAAAACCGCTTCCAGGTAAATTTCTGCGTGTAGATGGCGTTCCTGGTACTGAATCGTCTGAACCTATGGTACTACCGTAATCAAAAAACAACGCCCCCCCAACGATTTTAAAAATGGGGAAACGATATTCTGCCGTAGCCTGGAAAAAACTTCTACCGCTACCAACTTCACCATCGCCAAAACCCCGTACTGAGTTACTACCACCCAAGATAAATGATTCATAAGGTGGAAGATCGCCTAAAACCGTTCCTGCCTGGATATTAAAAGCTAGGGTTTCAGGGCCATCGCTAAAACGAATAATATTAAGGGGGAAATATTGACTATAGTTAGCTCGGATACGATTAAATAAAATACTGCCCGAACCAATAGGGATAGTCTGTTCTGTTCCTAATCTTAATACAGAGCCTTTAGTAGGCTGTAGAGGATTATTACGGCGATCGCGATTGGCACTAAACCTTAAGGTGAATAGATCGTCTGTTCCATCATCGCTAAAAGCTAAATTTTGGCTGCCATCCTCTGGCTCTGATATGGGCGAAATATCTCCATCATTATTTTTTACGGCAACACGCTGATACTGAAATCCTGTAGATAAAGACCATTGACGAGGCTTAAAAGGATCGCTAGGAAGAGGACGACCAAAAGTAATACCGCCTCCTGTACGTACAATACGGGGAGAATCACTACCATTTGCGGTTTCAATATCATCATCTCCATTGAACACTAACGATACCGAACGACGACGGAAAGCATTAACGGTGTAAGAAGTGCGACTTTCTTGTCCGCCAATCCAAGGATCGGTAAAGTTAACATCAAATAGCAAGCTATCATCGCCAATGGATATATCTGTCCCTAAGGTTTGATTATTTCCACCAAAATTATTTTGTTGATAGCTTACCGTACCAAACAAACCACTAGAAGAACTAAAACCAGCCCCTGCAGAGATCGAACCAGTGCTGCCTTCTACCACATCGACATTAACAATTACTTTACTGGGGTCTGTTCCTGGACTAAAAGAGAAACGAGCATCCTCGAAAATCCCTAGTCCAAAAACGCGCTGTAAATCTCTTTGGGCGGTGTCTCGTTTGAAGATATCCCCAGATTCTAACTCGACTTCTCGCGTGACGATGTATGGTTTTGTCTTACCATCTATAGGTTCGTTGTTTTCATCAAAATATCTAACCTGAATATCTTCAATAACACCTTCTGCCAGAATAAGAGTTACCTTGCCATCGGGACTAACGTTGGGCGACCCTACTACTTGAGCTAGTTCGTAACCGTTCTCGCTATACCACTCATTAACTTTGATTACCCCTGCCTGTAATTCCCTAAGATTGAGAATTTTTCCGTAATTTTCACCAAAAAATCGATCGACTCGTTCCTCTGATAAAACTTTACTTGGCTTTTGCTCTGGCACAGTCACCACTGCTACGTCATTTAAAATCGGATTGGCTTCAACTTGAAAAGTAATCCTCACCCCCAGAGGCGTATCCCCAGGAGTCACTTCGACATTTTGGAAAAATCCCGTAGCATATACCGCATTGACATCTTCCTGTAACTGACTCCTGGTAGTGGTTCTCCCTGGTTCTGTGCCGATAGTGGCATAAACAATATCTTTTAGTTCTTCATTTGCTCCTTCTACTACTACCTCTGCTACTAATACCCGTGGCTCTTGTGCTTGTTCTGGCTCTGGGTCGTTGGAATTGTCTGGATTACTCTCTGGCAATGGTGGTTGTTCGGGCTGAAATTCAGGTAGTTCGTTATTAGGGTCTATTTGAGTATCCGAATCTGTCTCGAACGGCTGTTGTTGGGGGGAATTAGAATTTTGAGCGATGCGATCGGCTTGAATATTTCTGAGTAAAGCTGCACCACGAGCAGCAACTACTCGATCCGATCGCCCAATTCGATACTCATTTTCAGCAGTTTGGGCGATTCCAGGCAGAGATAAACCGAAACTAAAAGTAGTTGCCACAATTGCAACTAAGGTAGGAGATAACCGCAGGTTTTTTCTTGATTCAAATAACACTTCCACACACCAGATAGAGCATTTAACAAGTTAACAGTTTAATGCTTAAGTTGTTTTTTGGGATTTTTGAGTTTTAGATTGCCACATTAGGAACAATATGACTACCTTCTACATTTAATGTTCCTCAAACCCCAGGATTAATCGCTTTCATAGATTGAAACATTAAAGTGAAATATTTGGTAACAGCAATTAATTTTAGCCACATGACTGTAATTATTTTTTTAATTGAGCCAAAACTCTTTTTTGTACCTGTTGATAGGCTGATTCTACTTGCCCCAAATCTTTACGAAATCGGTCTTTGTCCATTACTCTGGCTGTAGGATCGGTTTCATTTTTATCCCAAAGACGACAGGTGTCGGGGCTAATTTCATCTGCAAGCAAGATATTTTGTTGAGCATCAATGCCAAATTCTAGTTTAAAATCTACTAAAGCAATATCACATTTATCGAAAAAGCTTTGTAGATTATGATTGATTTTTCTCGCTAATTCTTCAATTTCTTCTAGTCTTTGGGGAGTAACTAAATCTAGCATAAATATGCGATCGCGAGTTAGCAGAGGATCGCCTAATTCGTCGCTTTTATAGTAGTATTCCACCAAAGGAGTAGCTAATTCTTGTCCTTCTGGCAATCCTGTTTGACGACAAAGACTCCCCGCTGCAATGTTTCTTACTACCACCTCTACAGGTATTATTGTTACTGCTTTTACTCTCATTTGGTTGGGTTGAGGACAATCAATAAAATGAGTCGGGATATCGACTGTTCCCAGCCATTGATATAAGGCTGCCGTAATTTGACAGTTTAATTCTCCTTTACCTTCAATCTGCCCCCTTTTTTGGGCATTAAACGCAGTAGCATCGTCTTTATATACCGTCAGCAAAATATCTGGATCGTCTGTAGCGTAAAGTATCTTGGCTTTGCCTTCGTAAAGTTTTTCTGTCTGTGCCATTTTGGTAATTGCTTCGAGCGCAATGAGTTATGAAATTGAATAATTCGGGTTTTGAAAGTTAGGTTAAGTTTAGGTTAACAAGAGTGAAATCTTTTGTTAACATTTAAAATAAAACCCAGTTTATAGTAGCGTCATCAAGTAGCGTTTGTACTTGTCTAATTTTAAAAAACCTTAATTGTTAAAAGTTATTGAGCAAAACTCTAGATATTGCTCGCAAGTGTTATTAGATCGGTCTGCACATAATATATCAATATCATGACAACTAATAAAAATACCAGCGATTTTATTTATCCGCGCCATTCGTATCACGGACAAGTCAAGCCCGAAAATTTAGTTTTCAATTCTAATTTGCAAGAATTTGCTCAGAAGATTAGCTATATATGTAATCTAGAGACGGGGGGCAAATTACCACCAGAAAAAGCTTACAAGCAAATTAAATCCTTATGGAAAGAGTTGAAACGCAGTAAAAAAGAATTGGGTATCGGACATAAAGATTAAGCCTAATTTTTACAACCTTAAGTACTCGGACACACTCTTGCCATGCCTGCTTCTACGTCGCCCACAGGGACGAAAACGCCAGCATAAACATTCTAAAAACTGGCTTAAAACAACTATCAAATACGGTGGGGAGAACGTCAAGCAAAGAGACTGCTATAACTAATAAAACTATTCATTATGGCTAGATTATGTCTCGCTCTAAAGCTCTACAATCGTATATTTTAGTTCGCTTGCTCCTTGCTCCTTTAATGTTGCTGACGATCGCAACACTAGTATTTCTCTTACTCAGAGCAACTCCTGGAGATCCAGCAGATGCCATATTAGGGACGCGCGCACCAGAAGCAGCCAAGGCAGCACTGCGATCGCAATTGGGCTTAAACGATCCGTTATGGCAACAGTATTTTGATTATCTCAAAGATTTACTAAATTTTGATTTAGGTAGCTCCCTAAGCAGTCGAGGCTTATCTGTTTGGGATGTGATTAAAGATTATTTTCCCGCTACAGTAGAACTATCTTTTTGCAGTACGATCGTAGCGGTAGTAGTAGGAGTATTAGTCGGCATGGTTTCTGCTGCTTCTTCTAATAAGTTGGTCGATGCGATCGGACGTTTGTTTGGCATCGTTACTTATTCTCTGCCTTTATTTTGGGTAGGCATGGTATTACAGCTAATCTTCGCAGTCAATCTTGGTTGGTTTCCTTTAGGTACTCGTTTCCCCATCAACGCGCCAACTCCACCCCAAGTGACGGGTTTATATCTCATCGATAGCGTTTTGGCAGGAGATATGGGGATGTTGCTACATACCATTCACTATTTAGCCTTACCTAGCATCACCCTAGGCTTACTTTTAAGCGGTATATTTGAACGCATAGTCAGGATTAATCTCAAACAAACTTTACAGGCTGATTATGTAGAAGCAGCCAGGGCTAGAGGCATTCAAGAAAGGACAATTCTTATTTCTCACGCCATGAAAAATGCTTTAATTCCCGTTATCACTGTATTGGGTTTAACCTTTGCTGCTTTATTGGGGGGTGCAGTCTTAACTGAAGTTACTTTTTCTTGGCCAGGATTGGGAAATAGACTATACGAAGCAATATCCTTGCGGGATTATCCCACAGTACAGGGAGTAATGGTATTTTTTGGAATAATAGTAGTAATTGCCAGTATCGCGATCGATATTATTAATGCCTACATCGATCCGAGGATTCGTTATTAATTAACCCTCTTTTGTCACTCTCCAAAAACAATTGTTATTTCGTTGGTTCTGTAACCCTTATCTGACAAGGGATTACTCGATCGTTTCTCAGCATAAATTAATAATCGCGTAGCGAAGCCATGCCGCCAGGCTTATCGCCAAGGACAAAATTTGCTCATACTCATATCTTATTTTTGAGTCGTTACTCACTCTTTTGTAAAAAACCTACCCTTGTAAGAAGCTAACCCCTGGTATACCCATTCCCGACTCTAAACTAGATGACGCGATCGCAATTGGGCCAAACATCGCCAATTATCAACAGAGTATATAACTGAAGACATATAATACGTCTAATGTGAATTAAAAATCAGAGTAATTTGTTTTGAGCTATAAGCTGTAAGCCTTAAGCC
>CAYXWE010000220.1:0-6449 GCA_964468145.1 uncultured Pleurocapsa sp. | reverse complement strand
AAAGGTTTGGAGAGATAGGCATCACAACCCGCTTCATAACCTTGAATGCGATCGCTAGTCATCCCCCTAGCAGTCAAAAAAACAACGGGAATGGAACGATAGCGAGGATCTTCTCGTAATTTAGCTAAAAATTCATAGCCACTGACCTGTGGCATCATAATATCGGAAATAATTAAATCTGGTACTCCCTCTTCGATTTTTTGCCAAGCCTCTTGGGCATTGCTCGCTGCAGTAACGTTCCAATCTTCGTTATCTTCTAGATATGCCTGTACTGATTCTCTGATGCCTGGTTCGTCGTCTACTAATAATAGTTGTTGTTTTTCTGACATAGGGTTTACGAATTGTGCTATCGGGTCATACCAACCATGACTTATCATCCATGATAGAACTTATCGGCGATTCGGGCGGGGCTTTGCAAAAGACAACTTTGACAATCTGTCTTTAGACAACCGCCGTGGTTTTTCGGTATTGTAAAAGGCTATGTTTGTCCGACCAATTTTAGTTTAAATTTAAATTTTTTTAAAAAAATCAATGCTTTTATCTTTTAATAAAAAATCTATACTACTGGCGGTAGCAATGTTTTGTGTTCCTATAGGTATAGCTCAGGCTCAATCTGACACTCAAATTGTAGAGATTAATTTTTCAGGCTGGGTAGGGGAAGATGAATTTGTCTGTGGCGATAGTTACGATCGAGTAGGTGCATCGGAAACTACCATTACCCCTACTGATTTTCGTCTGTATGTATCTGAAGTAGCCCTAATCGATCGCGATGGTAATGCTGTACCAGTAGAGTTAGAACAGGATGGTCAATGGCAATATGAAAACGTTGCTCTATTAGATTTTGAAGATGGCACAGAAGCTTGCGATAATGGCACAACCGAAACTAACACTACTATAGTCGGGACAGTTCCTGAAGGCGATTATGAGAGCTTGCAATTTACTTTAGGCGTTCCCAAAAAGCTCAATCACGAAGATGCTGCGATCGCGCCTTCGCCTCTCAACCTAACTTCTATGTGGTGGAATTGGCAAGGGGGTTATAAATTTTTGCGGGCAGATTTAGAAACAGATAGTGCGATCGCCAACGTATCGAGTACTAGTAGCATCAGCCAGCAGGGAAACAGTAACGTCCAGATTAACCAACAATCTACCCATAGCACTAGTCATGGTGGCAGTCACAGTACTACTCAAACCAGCAATCAAACCAGCATTTTCAAAAATGGTACGGGAACTCATACCAGTAGTAGCACCCACACTAGTAATAGCAATCACTCTGGTACTAATCATGGCGATAGCAATCATCAGGCAAGTGCCAATAGCTACCTAATTCATATTGGTAGTACTGGCTGCAGAGACTCTGCCCAAAGCTCTCTTTTTGGTTGCGTTAATCCCAACCGCAGCACAATTGTCTTAGAAGATTTCGATCCCGAAGACGATACTGTCGCGGTTGATTTGGCAGAACTTTTGTACGACAGCGATCTAAGTACCAATCAAGCCAATACCCCTGCAGGCTGTATGTCTACCCCCGAAGATGGGGACTGCAGCCCCATTATGCAACGCTTAGGCTTATCTTCTAGTAATACCGCTTCCGACTCAGGACAACAATTCTTTTTTGTCGAGTAAACCAAAAATACTTTAAATCAAAATTACTTTAAATAGAACATGGGCGATCGCACTTTAGATTTAGTGCGCGTAGTTTCGAGGTTGCCTCGAAACGTTGACCGCGCAGTGATTTCACTCATAAATTTAGCCATTGCCTTTTTGTTGTCTATTGCTTTATCTGTAGGCTTAAACAAAGCTATGGCGATGGACAACACCGCAATGGTTGTTGAATATAGCTGGAATCTACCACAATGGACTCCCAAACCAGTAGTGCCTCCAGATAATCCGATGACTGCAGATAAGGTGGAATTGGGCAGGCATTTATTTTACGAACCTCGTTTGTCAGTCACGGGAGAATATTCTTGTGCTTCTTGTCACAAACAATCTTTAGCATTTACAGATGGCAAATCTGTAGCAATTGGTTCGACAGACGAGCGACATTCTCGTAACTCGATGAGTTTGGCAAATATAGCTTACAATCCCGTATTAACTTGGGCAAATCCTTTAATGACTAGCCTGGAAAATCAAGCCTTGATTCCTCTGTTTGGCGAACATCCCGTAGAGATGGGGATGGTGGGTAAAGAACAGGAAATAATTGACTGGATGAAGCTCGATCCGCAATATTCTCAAATGTTTGCAGAGGCTTTCCCAGAAGAAAAGCCAGTAAGCGTCAAAAATATCACCAAAGCATTAGCTAGCTTCCAAAGAAGTTTAGTATCTTTCAAATCGCCTTACGATCGCTATCGCTATCAAGGAGAAGCAAATGCCCTAACTCCTGCTGCCAAAAGAGGCGAAAGGTTATTTAATAGCGAACGAACCGAATGTTTTCACTGTCATGGTGGAATCAACTTTAGCGACTCGATTAAGCACGAAAATTCACCCTTTACTGAAATAGCTTTCCATAATACTGGTTTATATAATATTGACGGACAAGGAAGCTATCCCATACCCAATACAGGTATTAATGAAATTACCCAAGAGGTAGAAGATATGGGACGTTTTAAAGTACCCACCCTACGTAATATTGCTTTAACTGCACCTTATATGCACGACGGGAGTGTAGCTACTTTACGCGATGCGATCGCCCACTATCAAGTAGGTGGCAGAACAATCTCCGAAGGAGAATTGGCGGGAGACGGCAGTCAAAATCCCTACAAAAGTGGCTTTATTAAAGGATTTGAAATTACAGAGTCCGAGATTGACGATTTAATTGCTTTTCTTAATAGTTTAACCGACAAAGATTTTGTTACTAATCCCGAATATAGCGATCCGAATAGAGACTAGCAGATTTGTATTTTGCATTACTTAGCGATCGCAACTTTAATCTTGAGAATGAAACAGTCCTACCCCAGATTTGGGGGAAACACGGGGGCAGTTTTAAATAACCTTTATGAACGGGATTTAGTATGAATATTAGTGAGAAAATTTCGATCGAGAAACTGAATGCTACTTTTACCAAGCGGATTTATCTGCGACAACTCGATTTAATCCAACGATGGGTAGACAAGGGAGTCAAAGCAACTAACTCTAATTCACCATTAGCATCTACAATTGTGGCAGTTGCTTCTTGTAAAGGTGCAGGGCGAGAAGCTATGTTAATAGTCTGCTGCTTAACTGGACGTAAATCGTACCAAGTTGCACTCAAAGACTGGGTTTGATATGGACTATTAGGAATTCCGCCATTACCAGTCACCGCAAAGGTATTTTCATCGCTGACAGGACAAGCAGCACTAATCAATCCTGTCGGGTCTTCAATGTTTTCAGGTAGGATAGCAGTATTGAGTTCTTTATCAGATTCGGGACTTTTTATTTCGACTACTCCATCAAGTCCAAATTGAGATGAAGCATCGATATTACTAGTAAGATCGGTAAAAATTAATTCAGTAGCAATATCAATATTTCCTCCAGGCCCAAAAACAGCATTGGCTCTAATATCGCTATTTTTCCTTGCCAAAATTAGATTTGAGTTATCGATGGTAATGTTACCCCCGCCACCATTACTATCTAAAACGCTGGTGCTAATTAAACTATTATTTCGCAGACGAATAGATTCACTATTGATGTCAATATCTCCACCCCCAGTTTGTTCGGAAGTAGCAGTAACCAATCCTTCATTGGTTTGAATTTTTTGGCTATTGATTTCAATATTTCCTGCTTGTCCTTCTCCAATACTGCTAGTAGTAATTTCACCTTGAGAAGAAAGTTGTAATGAATCACTAGTCACAGCAATAGTCCCTCCATCTCCCGAACCTGCAGTACTAGTATTAACTGTAGCTTGCTGGCTGAGTTGAATCTGCTCGCCATTAAGAGTAATGAGTCCTCCTTGACCAGAAGAATCAACGGTAGCTTGACTAAATATTCCCGTATTTTCTCCTGTTAAATCGATTTTGTTGCTAGCAACCTCAATTGTTCCTGCATTTCCTGCATCGCTAGTACTAGTGCTAAATAATGTACCGCTTTGGAGATTTAAACTATCTGTAGCAATTTTAATCGAACCTCCCGTACCTTGTCCTTGGGTTTCGGCAGTTACTTGGCTGTTATTAGATGCGGTAATTGAGTCCGCGTCCAGAGTTATATTGCCACCACCTGCATTAAAGGTAGAAGCAGTAATGGAAGATTGTTCATTAGGAAGGCTACTATCTAGCTGTATGGATTTAGCTTGAATTTCAATATCACCAGCTTTTCCTTCTCCTGGAATTACATCGGGATTGCGAGTAGAAAAGTTACTAACGGAGATAGTTGCGCCGTCTTCAATGGTTAGGTTATCGGTAGTAATTTGAGCGTTTCCGCCATCCCCTGTACCTTCAATGGCAGAAGCAACTATTGCACTTTTAGCAGCAGCATTAAATCCTTTTAAGTCTAAATTTTGAGTATCAATTATAATTTGACCACCCATACCAGAACTAAATGTAACAGACTGTATTTGCGCCCCGTTACTCAAACTTAAATTATCTGCCGTTATTTCCACTGTACTTGCATTACCCAAAGCACTAAATTCAGAAGTACTAAAAATACCTGTAAAAAAACCTTGGGTAGAGTCTGTAGAACCTATTAATTCGACTGTATCAGCGTTGACTGTAACTTCTCCAGCATTGCCCTCACCAAATGTAGTAGTAGCTACTTGACCTCCATCAGCCATATACAGACTATCTGTTGCGATCTCTATATTGCCTGCATTACCAAAAGAAAATGCTTCTGCATTGGCTAATATACGAGAAAATTCTGTTACGGAAATTTGTTGAGCATTTATATTAATATTTCCCGCATCTCCCTCGCCCCAAGTCAAAGCTCCTATTTGAGCTTCATTAGTCAGATTGAGGTTTTGAGCATCTATATTAATATCACCCCCTGTACCTAGGGCTGTAAACTCGGCAGTAGTATAGATTCCGCTACTACCAAGAATGCCAAATTCATCTTCATTAAAACCACTCAGATTAATATTTTCTGCGGTGACATCGATATTTCCCCCATCACCTCCACCATAGATAACACTGGTAATTTGTCCGCCATCAATTAAGTTCAGGTTTGTGCTATCAATTACTATTTTTCCACTCGTACCAGTGCTACCTTCGACACTATCAGCTAGAAAACTCGTCCAAAAGCCAGTATCGGGATTATCTCGCAGTAACTCTACTGTGCCAGTAGCTCGTACATCTAATAAACCACCATCGCCGTCACCCAAGGTTTCTACTGCAACTAGCGAACCATCAACTAGACTAATATTGTTACCTGTGAGTTGAACTGTTCCCCCACCATTACCACTGACATCAATAGATGCAGCTTCGGTAAAGTTAATATCTGCAAAGCTATTGATGTTTTCATAGTTCAAGGCAAATCCTGTATCAGTTTCGCTAATTCCTACTGTTTTGGCTTGGTTAACACTGCCTAGTTCAACTCTGCCCTGTGGGGCGGTAAGATTTCCTCCCTCCAAGGAAATACCATTACCCAATAAAGAGAGCGTTTGCCCCGAATCTACTTCTACCCCCGTTGCGCGTTCTATTACTGGGACAAAAAAATCAAAGTCAAAGAAACTACTGTTTCCCGTACCTTCTACTACTATTTCTCCTGCATCTCCACCCATATTTAAACCAGCAGGAGCGTTAATAGTTAGTATCGGTGGCGAATTAGGATTAACCGCGTTAAATTCACTGCCGTCTTCAAAAACGATACTATCAGCGGTACTCCCAACAAATGAACCACCAATATCTAAAGCAGCATTTTCACCAAAAACAATTCCATTGGGATTGATTAAAAATAAATTAGCCGAACCATTGGCATTAATTAAGCCATCAATCTCAGAGATATTGCTCCCTGTAACGCGAGTCAGGATATTTTGAATTGCTGCTGAATTATTGAAGCTGGCAATATTGCTTTGGGGCAAAGAAAATTCTTGAAAGGAATGAAATAAATTGTTGCCAACGGTTGTTCCACCCGTAATTTGTACGTTAATACTCGAACCTGTTGTTAAATTGTCTGCATTGGGAGTAACCACAGAATTATTAGGCAATGTATCATCAGTCACAATTTGTGCGGAAACAGAATGACTCACTAGAGGTAAACAGAGCAAAAAAGCGAATCTATATAGAGGCGCGCGCTTTATTTTTAGAGCAAACTGGTTGGTGAATTTTAACAGCATTGTCATTTCCTAATAATAATTGCAGTGCGTAGAATCACTATGTTTCTTAGAATGCCCAAAACTGTTTTGATAATTGCATTGGTGACTAAATTTGTAAATGCGATCGCATCTTAGTATCTGCATTTTTTTTAAATTGTTAAATATATCTTCATCATTATGCCTGGCTGATGGACACAAGTATCTCAAATCCTTATTCTATCTAAGTTTTACTTTT